>JBDKGF010000063.1:0-3096 GCA_039798305.1 Cyanobacteriota bacterium | reverse complement strand
GCACCAGGCGGTTGGGTAGCGCCGTGTTGATCCCCACCCACACCGGCTCGCCATCCGCCCCGGGCACCTGAGCCTGCTCCCAGGTCCAGGCCAGCTTGCGGGTGGGGGAGGGGGCATGGCGCAGCCGCACGCGCCCGCCCACGTGCAGCACCCCGGTCATCGGCCCGGTGTTGGCGCAGTGCGCGGTCACCACCTCGCCGGTGTCGAGCTGCACATCCGCGAGGAAGCGTTTGTAGCGCTTCAGCAGCACGCCCTCGTGCAAGGGCTCCAGCGTCAACACAGGCTGGGCTTCGGGTGCGGCGGCAACCGGCATGACGGCGAGGCTTCTGCAGGCAAGAATCGCCCGAGTTGGGGCCAAGGCCGCATCGGATGAGCGAACCCCCGATCCAATCCGGAGGCTCTGGCCCCGCCACTGGACCTGCCGCTGAACCCACCCCGGCGCCGGCGCGGTCGCTGCGCCGCATTGCCCTGATCGTGGCCGTGGCCACAGCGCTGAGCAAGCTGGCCGGCCTGGTGCGCCAGCAGGTGATCGCGGCGGCGTTCGGGGTGGGTGCTGCCTATGACGCCTACAACTACGCCTATGTGCTGCCGGGTTTTCTGCTGATCCTCCTCGGGGGGATCAATGGCCCCTTCCACAGCGCCATGGTGAGCGCGCTCTCGCGCCGGCCCCGTGAGGAAGGTGCCCATGTGCTCGCCGCCATCAACACCCTGGTGGGCGCCGCCCTGATCGTGGTGACGTTGCTGCTGTTCGTGGCGGCGGATCCCCTGATCGAGTTGGTGGGTCCGGGACTGGATGCCGAGCGCCACGCGATCGCGGTGCTGGAGCTGCGTTGGATGGCGCCGATGGCCCTGTTCGCTGGCCTGATCGGCCTGGGCTTCGGTGCGCTCAATGCTGCCGATGAGTTCTGGTTGCCCTCGGTGAGCCCGCTGCTCTCCAGCGTGGCGGTGATCGCCGGTCTGGGCATCCTCTGGTTGCACCTGGGCTCCTCGATCGCTCTGCCCCAGTACGCCTTCCTGGGCGGTGCCGTGCTGGCGGGCACCACGCTGCTGGGGGCCGTGTTCCAGTGGTTGATTCAGCTGCCGGCCCTGGCCCGCCAGGGCTTGCACAAGTTCCAGCTGGTGTGGGACTGGAAGCACCCCGGCGTGCAGGAGGTCCTGCGGGTGATGGGCCCGGCCACCCTCTCCTCGGGCATGTTGCAGATCAACGTGTTCACCGATCTCTTCTTCGCCTCGGGAATCGTGGGGGCGGCGGCTGGATTGGGTTACGCCAACCTGCTGGTGCAGACGCCTCTGGGTCTGCTCTCCAACGCCCTGTTGGTGCCGCTGCTGCCGGTGTATGCCCGGCTCACGGCGCCGGGGGATCGGCCGGAGCTGATCAGCCGCATTCGCCAGGGGTTGATGCTCTCCAACGCCTCGATGCTGCCGCTGGGGGCCTTGATGGTGGCCCTCGCCGGTCCGATCGTGGCGCTGATCTATGAGCGCGGCGCTTTCAATGCCGGCGCTGCTGCTCTGGTGGGCGGCCTGCTGATGGCCTACGGCGTGGGCATGCCCGCCTATCTGGGCCGGGATGTGCTGGTGCGTGTGTTCTACGCCCTTGGTGACGGCACCACCCCCTTCCGCTTCTCGATGGCGGGCATCGGTCTCAACGCCGTGCTCGACTGGCTGCTCGTGGGTGGCCCCACCCCCTGGGGGCTGCAGCTGCCGGCCCTGAATTTCGGCGCTCCCGGACTGGTGCTGGCCACCGTGGGGGTGAATCTGATCACCTGCCTGGGGCTGTTGCTGGCGTTGCAGCGCCGTCTGGGCGGTCTGCCCCTGGCTGTCTGGGGGCGAGACAGCCTGCTCCTGCTGATGGCTGCGGCGCTGGCTGGTGCTCTGAGCTACGGCCTGTCGGTGCTGATCGCCTGGCCTGCCCATCTGGTGGGTCTGCTGCTGCAGTGCGGCATCTGCGCGGCAGCGGGTCTGCTGGTGTACGGGCTTGTGGCCAGCTGGGCGGGTGTGCCGGAGGCGGCGCAGATCACGCGGCAGTTCGGCGGTCAGCTCACGCGGCGCCTGCCCTTCAAGCGTTGAGCGGTGCAGCCCTCCAGCGAGGGTTGCTGAGGTGGTCTCAGCGTTCCACCACGCGCTCTTCGCGCACGTGGATCGGCACTTCCAGATGGCTGCGGCCCACCATCGCTGGCCCGTCCACCGAATAAATGCGTGCCTCGATGCCGAAATCGCGGAAGGCGGTTTCCATTTCCTGCATCAGCGCCTTTTCCACCTGCGCTTCGGCGTCCACCACCTTGCCGATCAGGCGGCTGCCCAGGGGGCCGATGCGCTGGCGAACAACCTCTCGGGCGTTGGTGACCTCGATGACCAGCACAGGGCCGCAGCGGGATGCGCAACCCTAGCCGTGGTTGGCGAGCAGATCCTCGAGGTCCTGCAGCTGGCCGGCCGGCACGAGCCGTGCCAGCGGCAACTTGCTGCTGCCTCCACCGATGGGCACCTGCACCGCTTCAAGGGCCTGGCGTGCACACACGCCGGCGCCCTGATCGAGCCGGGCGGCGCATTCGATCGCCAATGCTTCGGCCACGCCGGCATCGCCGAGGTAGAGGTGCCAGCCGCCGATCTGGATGTAGAGCCGGTCGGCGATCTCCAGTTGCAGATCGCGGATCTCGCTGGCGGAGAGGGGCATCGCGGCGATGGCGGGGGGTGGTCTCAGGATGGCGTTTCCGGTCGCCTGGCGACCACGCTGATCAGCTGCACCCGCAGCACCAGGGCCCAGGCCTCGGTGAGCCAGGCCAGGTGGTTGAAGGGGTGACGCATGTTCTGTACGAACCAGAGGCCGCTGTTGAGGGCGGCAAACACCATCGTGTGCAGCACCAGATTCACGATCCGGTTGAAGTGCCGGTAGGTCGGGTCTTCTGGGTTGGCGGGTCCGTACCAGCGGATCGGCATCGGGGTTGAACCGGGGTTGAAAGGAGGGGGTCTGTTGACGGGTGGGCCCTCGGTATGGGCACAATGTCAGGGCAGGCGAAGGCGCTTGTAGCTCAGCGGATTAGAGCATCTGACTACGGATCAGAGGGTCGGGAGTTCGAATCTCTCCAGGCGCGCCTTTCA
>JBDKGF010000062.1:0-4211 GCA_039798305.1 Cyanobacteriota bacterium | reverse complement strand
GGTGCAGGGGGGCTGGTAGTAGCTGCAGCGGCCTGAAGTGCGGCCTCCAGCTCATCGGGCAGGGCCAGGCGCAGCTGGATCGGGATCGCGGCCGCGGCGGCGATCTGCTCCAGGTTGTGGCGTTGCTGCGCTCCCCAGTGGCTCGGGATCGCCACAGTGAGCTGCCCATTGCTGTGGGCCACCGGCAGACAACTCAGTTCGCGGCAGCGTTCATGCGAAAACGCCTGGGCCCACTGCCAGCGCTCCTCGCCGGCGGCCTGCAGCTCCTGGCCCGTCAGCACAGCCTCCCCAAGGAGCAGCTCCACCTCCAGCCGCTGCTGATCGGCGCTGGCCGCGGCCGGTACGGGCCTCGTGGGGGTGAGGGTCATCGGCGGGCGGGCACAGGAGGTGCGGGCTTCCGCCGCTTGTGGGGGGGAGCCCCTTCACACCAACATGTCTAGATCAGATCTCCGGTTCGGTCAGCATGAGCGGCGAAGCGACCCCTTTCCCCCAGGAATCCGCCGACACCCTCAATACCCCTGGTGATGCCCCCGCTGAGGTGGCGGCCGATCAGGCTCCAGCGGCTGAGGCAGCCCCTGAATCCTCTGCCCCCAGCGCCGATCCCGAGCAGCGGGTGCGTGAGCTGGAGGCCGAGCTTGACGCCCTGAAGGCCGAGCACGAAACGCTGCGCAGCCAATACATGCGCATCGCCGCCGACTTCGACAACTTCCGCAAGCGCCAGAGCCGCGACCAGGATGATCTGCGCGTGCAGATCGCCTGCAGCACCCTCAGCGAGATCCTGCCGGTGGTGGACAACTTCGAGCGCGCCCGCCAGCAGCTCGAGCCCCAGGCCGAGGAGGCCCAGACCATCCATCGCAGCTATCAGGGCCTCTACAAGCAGCTGGTGGATGTGTTCAAGCAGCTGGGCGTCTCGCCGATGCGGGTGGAGGGCGAACCCTTCGATCCCAGCCTGCATGAAGCGGTGTTGCGCGAGCCCAGCGATGAACATCACGAGGACGTGGTGATCGCTGAGCTGCAGCGCGGCTACCACCTCAATGGCCGCGTGCTGCGCCATGCCCTGGTGAAGGTGTCGATGGGCCCCGGCCCCAGCGGTGCCGAGGCGGCTCCTGCCGGCGAACCCCCTGCCGACGCGCAGCCCGCCGAGCACGAGGCCTGATCGATGGCCGACTACTACGACCTGCTGGGGGTCGCCCGCGACGCCGACGCCGACACCCTCAAGCGGGCCTACCGGCGCCTGGCGCGTCAGTACCACCCGGATATCAACAAAGAGCCCGGCGCCGAGGACAAGTTCAAGGAGATCGGCCGCGCCTATGAGGTGCTGAGCGATCCCCAAACCCGCTCTCGCTACGACCAGTTCGGCGAGGCGGGTCTTGGTGGTGCTGCCGGCATGCCCGACATGGGCGACATGGGGGGCTTCGCGGATCTGTTCGAAACCTTCTTCAGCGGCTTCGGCGGTGGTGTGGGCGGCCCTGGCGGTGGCGGTGCCCGTCGCCGCGGTCCGCGCCAGGGCGATGACCTGCGCTTTGACCTCACCGTGAGCTTCAGCGAAGCGGTGTTCGGGAAGGAGAAGGAGATCCAGATCCGCCACCTGGAAACCTGCAACACCTGCAACGGATCAGGCGCCAAGAGCGGCAGCGGCCCCACCAGCTGCGGCACCTGCGGCGGCGCCGGCCAGGTGCGCCGCGCCACCCGCACCCCCTTCGGCAGTTTCACCCAGGTGGCCCCTTGCCCCACCTGCGAGGGCACCGGTCAGGTGATCGCCGATCCCTGCAACGCCTGTGGTGGTCAGGGCCTGCAGCAGGTGCGCAAGAAGCTGCGGATCAACATCCCTGCCGGGGTCGACACCGGCACCCGTCTGCGGGTGGCCAATGAGGGCAATGCCGGCCAGCGGGGCGGTCCTGCCGGTGATCTGTATGTGTTCCTCACCGTGCAGTCGCATCCGCAGCTGCGCCGCGACGGCATCAACATCCACTCCGAGGTGGTGGTGAACTACCTCCAGGCGATCCTCGGCGACACGATCGAGGTGGAAACCGTGGATGGCTCTGAGCAGTTGGAGATCCCGGCCGGCACCCAGCCCGGAGCCGTGCTCACGCTCACCGGTAAGGGTGTGCCCAAGCTGGGCAACCCCGTCGCCCGCGGCAACCACCTGATCGCGATCAAGGTGCAGCTGCCCACCAAGGTGAGCCGCGACGAGAAGGAGCTGCTCGAGCAGTTGGCCGGCCACCACACCGCCAAGGGGCAGAAACATCCCCACAAGAGCGGCCTGTTCGGCGGCCTCTTCGGGTGATCCGCCCGTGAGCGCTGCCTCCACTGCACCCGGTTCCGGCCAACCCCCCACCGCTCAGCTCGACCTGCGCGGCACCCCCTGCCCGCTCAACTTCATCCGCAGCAAGTTGGCGCTCGAGAAGATCGATCCCGGCACCTGGTTGCAGGTGGATCTCGACACCGGAGAGCCCGAGCAGCTTGTGGCTTCAGGTTTGCGGGAAGCCGGCCACCGGGTGGAGCTCGAACCGTTGGGATCCGGTGCTGTGCGCCTGCTGATTCAACGCCTTGGCTGAAGCGGCCCGGGTGATGGCCCTGGAGGCCAACTTCTGCCGCGTGCAGCTCGATCAACCCGGTCCCGGCGGGATCGAGCATCTGCTGTGCGTGCGCCGCACCCGTCTGGGAAAAACCGGCCAGCAGATCTGCGTGGGTGATCGGGTGCAGATCGATGGGATCGACTGGCCTGAGGCCCGCGGTGCCGTGGCTGCCCTTGAACCGCGCAGCAGCCTGCTGGAGCGCCCGGCGGTGGCCAACTGCAGCCGGGTGGTGGTGGCGGTGGCGCTCGAGCAACCCCAGCTCGATCCGCTGCAGCTCACCCGCTTTCTGCTCACCGCCGAGCGCACCGGAGTGGCCGTGGAGCTGGTGCTCACCAAGGCCGATCTGCTCAGTGCTGCTGATCAGGAGACCTGGCGCGAGCGGCTGCGGGGCTGGGGCTATGAGCCGCTGCTGGTGTCGTCGCAGCAAGGGGAGGGCATCGCTGCCCTGCGGGAGCGCCTCACCCAGCCGGGGATCTCCGTGCTCTGCGGCCCTTCCGGTGTGGGCAAGAGCAGCCTGATCAATGCCCTGGTGCCAGAGCTGGCCCTGCGGGTGAGTGCCGTGTCGGGGCGGCTGCAGCGGGGGCGCCACACCACCCGCCACGTGGAGCTGTTCCCGTTGGCCCCGGGAGCCCTGTTGGCCGACACGCCGGGATTCAATCGCCCCGATCTCCCGGCTGATCCTGTGGCGCTGGGCCCGTTGTTTCCGGAGATTCGGCAGCGGCTGGCAACGGGCGTTTGCCGTTTCAAGAACTGCCTCCACCAGGACGATCCCGGCTGCGCCGTGGGCAGCGACTGGGATCGCCACGGGCTTTATCTCAGCTGCCTGGAGGCCGTGCAGGCCCAGGCGGTGCGGGAGCGTTCTCGCGGTGCCGAGGGGGTTGGCCTCAAGCAGCGCGGCAGTCGCCGCGAGCCGCTGCTGGATCAACGCTTGCGGCAGGTGTCGCGGCGCCGTCAGCGCCAGAACGAGCCCGACGAGGCGGAGTGAGCCTCGGGCTCAGCCCAGGCCGGGCAGGTTGAGATTGAGCCCGCCGGTGAGCTCTTCCATGCGCTGCTTCATCGTGCCGGTGGAGAGCTCGTAGGCGGCTTTGAGGGCATCGAGGGTGGCGGCTTCCGCGGCGGGAGCGCCCTCGGCCAGAAGGGCGGGATCGAGGCGCACCTTCAGGGGTTGCTGGTTGCCGGAGAGCCACACGCTGGCGCGGCCGCAGCTGCTGGTGCCTTCCAGCTCCATCGCATCAAGCTCCTCCTGGAGCTTGGCGGCGTCCTGCTGAATCTGCTGCGCTTTCTTGAAGGCCTCGGTGAGCTGGCCGAAGTTGGGAAGTCCGAAACCGGCCATCGCGGCGCCTGTGCAGTTGGGCGCAGGTTACGCGGTGCTGCGGGTGCCCTCAGGCCGCCAGGGCGATGCTTTCGAAGGGGCCCAACCGCTTCACTTCCGTGTGGAGGGTGATGCCGTGGGCGGCCTGGATGCGCTGCTGCACAGCGCTGATCAGTTGATCGATCTCGGCGGCGGTGGCGGCGCCCGTGTTCACGATGAAATTGGCGTGGATCGGCGACACCTGGGCTCCGCCGACGCTCAGGCCCTTCAGGCCCAGGGCCTCGATCAGTTGGCCCGCCTTGTTGGGTTCGGGGTTGCGG
>JBDKGF010000061.1:0-8937 GCA_039798305.1 Cyanobacteriota bacterium | reverse complement strand
TTCACCGAACGGGTGGCAACCGAGCGCAGCAGGTTCTGAAATTCCTCCTGCACCAGAGGCAGGAAGCGAAGCGACAGCAGCAAGGTGAAACCAAGGCGATCCACCGGCACCCCCACCCGCGCCAGGGGCGCGATGCACCAGCTCAGGCCCCACACCAACGATTCAGGCGGTGTGGTGAGCAGCAGCAGGTTGGCGCTGTGAATCACCGTGAACAGCAAAGTGGCGCTGTTGATCCCCAGCTCTGCGGAGCGGCGCGTGATCACCAGCGGCCCAAACGGCACCGGCCCCAGCGACACCGGTCCCCAGCGCAACAACTCCCAGCGCTGCCCCTGATCCCCGGGTGCCAGCCGCAGTTCCTGGGGCGACCGGTTCAAAGCCACTGGGTCGGCCCCGCCAGCGGGCAGGAAGGTGGCCAGCACGCCGACCAGCAGTGAAAGCGCGAGCAGCAACGGCAGGGTGCGACGCCAGATCCGCCAGGGGAGACCGCTGCAGGCTGTGACCAGCAGCAACAATCCCACCAGCGCAAGCCGCCACCAGGGCCCCGCCAGGATCGGCGTGAGCAGGAAGGCCACGGTCCAGGCCAGCTTCAGCCGCGGATCGAGATCCCGCAGCCAGCTACCGGTTCCATCGACGTACTGGCCGATGGGGATCTGCCGCAACCAATCCATCAGGCTCCCATCGCTGGAGGCGCTGTCACCACAACCTCAGCGGCCGCGGGCCTGCTGCTTGGCCAGATCGCGCTCGGCATCGCGCTGCTGCTTGCCACGCCAGAACAGCTTGAGCGGCGAACCTTCAAAGCCCAGGCCTTCACGGATCTGCCGTTCCACATAGCGACGGTAGGTATCGCCGAACAGCTTGGGGTCGTTCACGAACAGGGTGAAGCTGGGCGGCCGCACGGCCACCTGAGTGCCGTAGTAGATGCGGCCCTGGCGGCCACCGCGGCTGGTGGGCGGTGAACGCCAGCTCACGGCTTCCTGCAGCACCTCATTCACCACCGAGGTGCTGACCCGGCGGCGGTGTTGCTCGACCGCCACCGCAGCAATCGCAAAGATGCTCTGCACCCGCTGGCCGCTCAGGGCCGAGGTGAACAGCATCGGCGCCCAGTCGAGGAAATAGAGCTTGGCGCGCAGCTCCTTTTCCATCGCGGGCATGGTGTGCGAATCCTTCTCGATCGCATCCCACTTATTCACAACCACCACGCAGGCGCGGCCGTCTTCTTCGATGCGGCCCGCCAGGCGCTGATCCTGTTCCGTCACCCCATCGAGAGCGTCGATCACCAGCACGCACACATCGGAGCGCTCGATCGCCTTGAAGCTGCGGTTGATCCCGAAAAACTCCGGGCCATAACTCACCGAGCGCTTGCGGCGGATGCCGGCGGTGTCGAGGATCTTCCAGGTGTGGCCCTCGCGCTCAATCGTGGTGTCGATCGTGTCGCGGGTGGTGCCACGGATCGGGCTCACGATCGCCCGCTTCTCGCCGCAGATGGCATTGAGCAGGCTGGATTTACCCACGTTGGGGCGACCCACGATCGCCAGCTGAATCGGCTCCTCACCGGTGAGCTCCTCGGTGGGGGGCAGGTGGTCCACCACCTTGTCGAGCAGATCGCCGGTGCCGGCGCCGTGGATGGCGGAGATCGGATAAGGCTCACCCAGGCCAAGGCTCCAGAACTCGGCCGCCATCGAGAGGCCGGCTTCGGGCGACTCGCACTTGTTCACCGCCAGCAGCACCGGCACGTTGTGACCGCGCAGCCATTCAGCGATCGATTCATCCGCCGCGGTGAGCCCCTGCTGACCATCGGCGATCACCACCGCCACGGAGGCCTCAGACAGGGCGAGGTTGGCCTGCTCGCGGATCTCGGGCAGGAATTCACTGTCGTCGTCGAAGACCAGACCGCCGGTGTCCACCACCTTGAAATGGCGATCACGCCAATAGCCGTCCTGATAAGTGCGATCGCGGGTCACGCCGGGCTCGTCGTGCACGATCGCCTCACGGCTCTTGCAGAGGCGGTTGACCAGGGTGGATTTGCCCACATTGGGGCGGCCAATGATGGCGACGACCGGCAGAGCCAAGCGGGTATCACAACAACTGTCGTGCTTTGACCCTACAGGCCGGCGGAAGCGAAAAACTTTCCGCCGTCGCAGGACGCGACGCGTCGAGTCTCGCTAGCAGAAGGATGTTCTGAGCCCCGCCCACCTGCGGCGGCCTGTCCCCATGGTGGAACTGATCGCCTCGATCGTGGTCGACCTCTCCGACCAGAAGCTGTATGTGTACAACCCGCAGCAGGAGCTGGTGCGCACCGTGCTGGTGAGCACGGGCAAGGCCTCCAGCCCAACTCCCACAGGCCATGCGCAGGTGTTCACCAAGCACCGCAGTGTGACCATGCGCGGCCGCACCTACGTGGCCCCGAACGTGCCCTGGGCCCTGTGCATCACCGAGAACGAAATGATCTGCATGCACGGGGCCCCCTGGCAGGAGGCCGCCGGCCAGGCCTTCGGGGTGGCCCGCAGCAGCGGCTGCATCCGCATCCCCAGTCCGCATGCCCGCTGGTTGTTCGAGAACACCCCCATCGGCACACCCGTCACGATTCAGGTGTGAACCGCACGGCAGCAGGCCTCAGTCGGAGTGTTCAGCTGATCGGCAGATCACCGGGGTGGCCCGCCACCGGATCGGCGGGCTGCTCGCACAGCTCCGGCAGCGGACCGCTCTCCGGCAGCGGCTCGCCCCGCTCGGCCAGGTGGGCCAACAGCCAGTTCACGGCCGTGGCCCGGCGCGTGCGGCGCGGATAGAGCTCACCGATGCGATAGCCCCCGAAGCCCAGCTGCTCTTTGAGCAGCTGCTTGTGCTGCTTGGGGATCGAGCGGGTGAGCGCCACCGATGGTGGCCGCTGGGCGATGAACTGCGGTTCCGTCGGGAATGACTCCCGCCAGCCGGCTTCCGTGGCCGGGCCCGCGCTCCAGATGCCGGAACCGCCCTGCTCATAGCCCAGGCGCGGCCAGATCAGTTCACACACGAAGCGATCACTGGTGCGATCGGCCAGCACCGCTTCCAGCAGCGCACGGCTCAGGGGGAAGGGAACGGGTGCGGTGGCGGCTTCGGCAGGAGGCATCGGCCTGGAGTCCGACAATCGGCTCACCATGATCACCGCCCCAACCCCACTCGCGCTGGCAGGCCGCGGCACCCCCCGGGAGCTGCGCTGCCGCGTGCTGCAGTCGCCCCTGGCCGGGGTGAGCGATCGCATCTTCCGCGGCCTGGTGCGCCGCTGGGCCCCTGATGCGCTGCTGTTCACCGAGATGGTGAATGCCACCAGCCTGGAGCTGGGCCACGGTCTGATCAAGGTGGAGGAGCTCTCCAGCGAACCCGGCCCGATCGGCGTGCAGCTGTTCGATCACCGCCCGGCCGCCATGGCCGATGCCGCCCGGCGCGCCGAGGCCGCCGGCGCCTATCTGATCGACATCAACATGGGCTGCCCGGTGAAGAAGATCGCCAAGAAGGGCGGCGGCAGCGGCCTGATCCGCGATCCGGAGCTGGCGGCGCGGATTGTGGAAGCGGTGGCCGCAGCCGTGGCCATCCCTGTGACCGTGAAGACCCGCCTGGGCTGGTGTGGCAGCGACGCCGATCCGGTGAGCTGGTGCCAGCAACTCGAGGGCGCCGGTGCGCAGCTGCTCACCCTGCACGGCCGCACCCGCGAGCAGGGCTTCAAGGGCCAGGCCGACTGGGACGCCATCGCTGCCGTGAAGCGGTCGCTCACGATCCCGGTGATCGCCAACGGCGATGTGAACTCCGCTGCCGATGCCCTGCGCTGCCTGGCGCACACCGGCGCCGATGGCGTGATGGTGGGCCGCGGCACCATGGGCGCCCCCTGGCTGGTGGGACAGATCGATGCCGCCCTCAGCGGCCGGCCGGTGCCGCCCACCCCCGGCCCCCGCGAGCGGATCGAGCTGGCCTCCGAACAGCTGCGCGCCCTGGTGGCCGCCCGGGGCGCGCACGGCCTGCTGATCGCCCGGAAACACATGAGCTGGACCTGCACCGGCTTCAGCGGAGCGCCGCAGCTTCGCCATGCCCTGATGCGAGCGCCGACTCCCGCGGAAGCCCTAGCGTTGCTGGAGACCGCTGCGGCCCAGCTGGATGACTGCGGAGCTCTGGCTCCCCTGGCTGCTGCTGCTGTGGCCCCTGTGGCTGAGTCGCCGGCCTGAGGCGCAATGCCCGCTCTGGATGCGGCGCAGCCTTGTGTTGCTGCTCACGCTGCTGAGCCTGCGTTATCTGCACTGGCGCATCAGCGACAGCCTCAACCTCAGTGGGCCGCTGGCCGCCAGCCTGAGCGTGCTGTTGCTCCTGGCTGAGGCCTGGCTATTGCTCAGTGGCCTGCTGCCGCTGCTGCTGGCCTGGCGACGCTTCAGCGATGGCAGCGCCGAAGCCGACAGGGCCCAGGCCCACTGGCAGGCCAGCAGCTGGCAGCCGCAGGTGGATGTGCTGATCCCCACCTGCGGTGAACCGCTGCCGGTGCTGGAGCGCTGCCTGCTGGCCTGCAGCCAGCTCAGCTATCCCCATCGCCACCTCTGGGTGCTGGATGACGCCGGCCGACCCGAAGTGGCGGCCCTGGCCGAGCGCTACGGCTGCAGCTACCACCACCGGCCCGAACGCCGCCATGCCAAGGCCGGCAACCTCAACGCCGGCCTGGCCCTCAGCCACGGCGAACTGGTGGCCGTGTTCGATGCCGACTTTGTGCCGCAGCAGCATTTCCTTGAGCGCACGATCGGTCTGCTGCTGGATCCGCAGGTGGCGCTGGTGCAGACGCCCCAGCACTTCCTCAATGCCGATCCGGTGATGCGCAACCTGGCGATGGAGGCCTGGCTCCTGCCGGATGAGGAGAGCTTCTACCGCTGGATCGAACCAGTGCGCAGCGCCTGGGACGCCGTGGTGTGCGCCGGCACCAGCTTTGTGGCGCGCCGCAGCGCGCTTGCGGAGGTGGGCGGCTTCGTGGAGCGAGCCATCTCGGAAGACCTGGTGACGGGCATGGCCCTGGCCTCCCGCGGTTGGAAGTTGCGCTACCTGGGCGAAAAGCTGAGCGCCGGCCTCGCCGCCGAAACGATGCTCGATTTCGTGCGCCAACGGCAGCGCTGGGCCTCCGGCACCCTGCAGGCACTGCGATTACGTCAGGGCCCCCTGCGCCTGCGCGGCCTGCGGCCCGGCCAACGCCTGGCCTATCTGGAGGGAGCGCTGCACTGGTTCAACACCGTGCCGCGACTGTTGCTCCTGCTGATGCCGCTGAGCATCGGTTTGCTGGGCATCGCGCCTGTGCTGCTCACCGACGCGGCCGTGCTGGGCAAGCTGCTGCCGCTGTGGATCACCCTGCTTCTGAGCACGGGCTGGCTGAACCGCGGCAGCCGCCATGCACTGCTGGCGGATCTACCCGGGTGGGCACTGGCTGTGCCACTGGCCGCCACGGTGCTGGCCAGCCTCTGGGGACGGGTGCAGCCGTTTCGGATCACCCCCAAACACCGCGTTCAAGGGCGCGGCGGCATCGCACCGGTCCTGGCACTGCCGCTGCTGGTCCTGCTGAGCCTCAATGGCCTCAACCTGGTCCTGATCCTGCGGCACCTGAGCTCCGGTGACGGCAGCGCCGGCGGCTGGCTGGGCCTGAGCTGGGGCGGACTGACACTGCTCGGCCTGCTGGTGGCGCTTCGGGCCTGCCGCGATCCTGCCGCCGGTGATCCGAGCCCCTGGCTGGCATTGCCGCTGCAGGGCTTGCTGCGAGGGCTGGATCAGACAGGACACCCCGTGGAACACCTAGTGGCCATCCGGGCGGTGAGTGAAACCGGTGTTGCCCTGGCGCCTGGGGCCCTGCCAGCGGATGCAACGGTTCAGTGGCTGGAGCTGCGGATGGCCAACGCCCACGATTTAAACGCCCCCGGTTTACCGGCCCTGCCCCTGGCCCCCCAGGTCCAGAGCGGCACGCGCCTGAGCTGGGCCTGGTGTCGAGACTCCGCCGCTGTGCGCGAGCAGTTCCTCGGTTGGCTGTATGGGCGCCCAGGCGCCTGGCCGCAACGCCAGGCACCACCGGAATGGCGGGCGCTGCTGGCGCTGGTGCACCGGCTGATCAGCCCAGGGTGGGAGCAACAACGCCTGAGCCTGGTACCGCAGCAGCTGGAACCGCAGCAGGCTCAGGACACACCCGCTTGGCGAAATTGCAGCGGTAGATCGCCGGCTTCTGCCAGCTGAGCGGAATCTCGAGCAGGTCGCGGCTGCCGGTGATCGCCTGCACCGCCAGGAGCACCATGATCAGGATGTTGCTGACCACATGCAGGCGGCGCCAGCGCAGGTTGCGGCTGATTTCCGGACGCAGAGCCAGGTTCATCAGGAACAGCCCGGTGAGCAGCACACCGCTCCAGTAGTGAGAACTCCAGAACGCACCGCTGAAGGGGTTGTCGGAGAGGCGCCAGATCTCGGGCTGACTACCCAACCCCAGCAGCCCCGCCCAGGTGAGCAGGGTGAAACTGGCCCTGAGCCCCGGTCGCTTCACGTTGAGCAGCGCCAGGAGCGCGACCAACGTGCCGGCCGCCACCAGCATCAACAGCGCCAGGCGCGCCGAACCGCCCAGAAAGGCGACGCCAGGCTCCACGGCCTTGCTGATGAACGAATACACGAGCGCAATCAGGACAGCCACCACAACTCCCGCCGTGAGCCAGCGGCCGTGGTCGGCGTGTTCCCGCGGCACCGGCGCCGGCTGTTGCGTGATGCCCAGGCGCTTCTCCCGCACCAGGATGCCCAGCCGGATGGTGGCGCCTACCACCGGATAAACGAACAAGATCACCAGCACCGGATGGAGCAGTGAAAACCAATCGATGGTGGTCATCGTGTGTTCTTCATCAAGGCAGGACCGCCGGCCAACCCTGGCGGATCAACAGGAGCGAAAAGTAGGGCTGCTCAGCAGCGCTGACGAGCACAGCAGGAGCGAGCTGCTGGTCGGGCCAGCCCACCCGCTGGGCGAACAGGGTCTGCTCCAGCAGCCCCCGCTCCGCCAGCAGCGGTTGCACCCAACTCCAGCGGTGGCCGAGCTTCAACAGAGCCACCACGGCACCAGCGGCGGCAGCCTGCTGCAACAGCGCCGTCAGTTCAGCTGAGGTTTCCGGTGTCGGGCGGATCCAGAGCGGTTCCTGCTGGAGGGCCAGCGGCCATGGCAGGCCCTCGCTGGAGGCCGCTGCAGCCGCGGCTGCAGCAGCCGTGATCCCAGGAATCACCCGCACCGCCACAGCTGGCGCCCGTTCAGCCAGCGCCAGAAGCACGTAGGAGCAGCTGGCGTAGAGAGAGCTGTCGCCCTCACACAGGAGCACCACGGCATGGCCCTGGCTCAGCTCCGCCGTCAGGGCATCCGCTGCGGCATGCCAGGCCTGCCGGCGCGGTTCGGCCTCAGACACCATCGGAAACAGCAACGGCAGCCTGCGTTGCTCAGGGCGGAGCCAGGGAGCAGCGATCCGGGCCGCCATGCCATCCGCCTCCAGCCGCGCCACCGGGTAAGCCACCACCGCCGCCGCCTCGATCGCTCGCACCGCCGCCACGGTGAGCAACTCAGGATCCCCCGGCCCGACTCCCACCAACGTGAGCGTGCCGGCCGGCTGAACCGGCACCGGATCGTGCTCCAAATCACAAAAGCTGCGGTCTGCCGCCTTTCTAGGGTGAAGAGGCGTGCGGCATGACCCGATGAGTCATCTGCAGATTTTCACAGTCACCGGCAGCCACCATCCGCTGCCCCAGTTCGCCAGCAACGACCCGGCCCTGATCGCGGCCGAGCTGGCGCGGCGCGGCATCGGCTTCGAACGCTGGCCAGCCCGGATCGAACTACCCGCCGGCGCGGACGCAGAGGCCGTGCTCGCCGCCTATGCCCCTGAAATCAAGCGAGTACAAGCCATGGGTAGTTACCCCACGGTGGATGCGATCCGGATGACACCCGAGCATCCCGACCGCGAGGCTCTGCGCGGGAAGTTCCTCGCGGAACACACCCACAGCGAAGACGAAGTGCGCTTCTTCGTGGAAGGTCAGGGGCTGTTCTGCCTGCACATCGGGGATGAAGTGCTGCAGGTGCTCTGCGAAGCCGATGACTGGATCAGCGTGCCCGCCGGCACCAAACACTGGTTCGACATGGGCAGCGCACCACAGTTCTGCGCCATCCGCTTCTTCGACAACCCCGACGGCTGGGTGGCCCAGTTCAGCGGAGATCCAATCGCCCAGCAGTTCCCGCTGCTGGATTAGCGCCCCGCGGCGACCCCCACCGAGTGCATCCGCACGGCATCAGCCTGAGCCAACTGCCCCGTGAGCGCCTCCACCTCCACCGCCGCCAACTCCTCCAAGCGCGCCACGGTGACCTCACGACCAAAGCGCTCTTCACACAGGCACCAATAGAGCCCGAAATGACGGGCTTCGCTGGCCAGCAGCTCGCGATAGAGCGCCCGCAGCTCCGCATCGGCGCTGTGGGCAGCCAGCAGAGCCATGCGCTCATGACTGCGGGCCTCAATCAGTCCCGCCACCAGAAAGGAATCGAGCATCCGCTCGGGTTCGCCCTTGCGCACCGCTGCCGTGAGAGTGGCGCCATAAGCCGGAGCCGGGAGCGGTCGCAGGGTGATGCCACGCCGCTGCAGCAACTGCAGCACCAGTTCAAAGTGCTCGAGCTCTTCCCGCGCCAACGGGCTCAGCAGCGCCCCCAGCCCCTCATCGGAGGGATAGCGGAACATCAACTGCAGCGCCACCCCAGCCGCCTTGCGCTCGCAATGGGCGTGGTCGATCAGCACCAGCTCGGGCCGGGCGTTGGCCTGCTCCAGCCAGCTGGCGCTGCTGGGGGCCGCCAGCCACTTCACCCGGGCCGTGGGGTTCTCGAGCACAGCGGTCATGCCGCGGCCTCAGCGTGCAGGCGCTGCACCAGGCCCTGCAGGGCCAGGCCGTAGC
>JBDKGF010000060.1:0-4789 GCA_039798305.1 Cyanobacteriota bacterium | reverse complement strand
CCACTTCCCCTTTGAGGCCCTCGGCGCTGAGGTTCTTGATCAGCTCCTTGATCAGCACGTCCTCCACGGTTTTCTCATCGAGGGCGTCGGGGGTGAGTGCCCCCAGGAGGCGGCCGATCTTGGCCGCCACGACATCCGAGGCATTGGTGATCTTGAGAACGAGCATCGACGGGCTGTGCAGCACAAAGGATGAAAGCAGCCGCTGGAACGCCGCCGGCTGCGGTTCAACCCTGGCTAGTCCGACCAAGAACAGCAACAGCGATGACCGAGAATAAGTCAATAAAAAAGCTCCCTTCAGAGAAGGGAGCTTTGAAGAGTGCGGATGGGGAGACTTGAACTCCCACGACATTGCTGCCACTAGTACCTGAAACTAGCGCGTCTACCAATTCCGCCACATCCGCAGGGGCTGGCGTGTCGCGTCGGCGACCCCGGAAATGTACCCCATCAGGGGGGCGGCCCTCAGGGGAAGCCAGTTCTGACGCCGGACGTCTTGCCGGTCTCAGGGCCGATTGTCAGGATGAGGCCCCTGAGGCGGGACGCCTGTAGCCATGACCGTGACCGCTGTCCCGTCTCAGCACATTCTCAATCCCCAGCTTGAGATTGCTGGCAACCGCCGCCTCTCTGGCGAACTGCGGGTGAGCGGTGCCAAGAATTCAGCCCTGGTGCTGATGGCCGCCAGCCTGCTCACCGAAGACCAGCTGCGGCTGCGCAATGTGCCGCCCCTCACCGATATCCAGGGGATGGGGGAAATCCTCAGCTCCCTCGGGGTGAAGGTGCGCCGCAATGGTGAAAGCTTGGAGATGCACGGCTCCGGCCTCAACCAATCCTCGCCGCCCTACGAGCTGGTGAACAGCCTGCGGGCCAGCTTCTTCTGCATCGGCCCGCTCCTGGCAAGGCTGGGCATTGCCCGAGTGCCCCTCCCTGGTGGCTGCCAGATCGGCACCCGTCCCGTGGTGGAGCACGTGAAGGGGCTGAAAGCGCTCGGAGCCCAGGTCACGATCGAGCACGGTGTGGTGTCGGCGGTGGTGCCCGGCCGCGGCCATCGCCTCAAGGGCGGCCGCATTCACCTCGATTGCCCCAGCGTGGGTGCCACCGAAACGCTGATGATGGCGGCCGCCCTCGCCGAGGGTGAAACGGTGATTGAAAACGCCGCTCTCGAACCGGAGGTGGTGGATCTGGCCGGGTTGCTGCTGGCCATGGGCGCCAAAGTGCGTGGCGCCGGCACCCCCACCATCACGATCGTTGGAGTGGAGCGCCTGCACGGTGCCGACTACGCCGTGATCCCCGATCGGATCGAGGCCGGCACCTTCCTGCTGGCCGCTGCCATCACGCGCTCAACGCTCACCGTGGGCCCGGTGATCACCGATCACCTCGGTGCGGTGCTCACCAAGCTCGAAGAAGCCGGCTGCAAGCTCAGCATCGACGGCACCCTGGTCACGATCCGGGCTGAAGAGATCCGGGCTGTCGATCTGCGCACCCAGCCGTTCCCCGGCTTCCCCACCGACCTGCAGGCGCCGTTCATGAGTCTGCTGGCCACAGCCCAGGGCACGAGCGTGATCACCGAAAACATCTTCGAGAACCGGCTCCAGCACGTGGCCGAGCTCCAGCGCATGGGCGCAGCGATCCGGGTGCAGGGCAGCACCGCCTTCATCGAAGGCGTCGCCAGCCTCAGCGGCGCACCGGTACAGGGCAGCGACCTGCGGGCCTCAGCCGCCATGGTGCTGGCCGGCCTTGCGGCGGAAGGCATCACCACGGTGCAGGGCCTGGAATACCTCGATCGCGGCTACGCCGATTTCGAGGGCAAGCTCAACCGCGTGGGCGCCTCCATCCGCCGCGTCGGCTGAGGGCTGCCCCTTAAAGTCAGCCACGCGGGAGCGTGCCGGAATTGGTAGACGGACTCGACTCAAAATCGAGCGCCTTCGGGCATGTGGGTTCAAGTCCCACCGCTCCTATGACTCCGCCCCCTCGCATCACCCCCGCCAGCTCGGCGGTGATGCAGACCTACGGGCGTTTTCCCCTCGAACTGGTGCGCGGCCGGGGCGTGTGGGTGTGGGACAGCAAGGGCAAGCGCTACCTCGACGGGGTGGCCGGCATCGCCGTGTGCACCCTCGGCCACAGCAGCCCGGTGATGCGCCGGGCTCTGGGCCGGCAGCTGCGCAAGCTGCAGCACGTCTCCAACCTGTATCGGATTCCTGAGCAGGAACAGCTGGCGGCCTGGATCACGGCCAACAGCTGCGCCGATGCGGTGTTTTTCTGCAATTCCGGCGCCGAAGCCAACGAAGGAGCGATCAAGCTGGCCCGCAAGCACGGCCATCAGGTGCGCGGCATCGGCAGCGACGGCGCTGGTCCGTTGATCCTCACGGCTCAGGCCAGTTTCCACGGGCGAACCCTGGCGGCGGTCACCGCCACCGGTCAGCCCAAGTACCACCAGGGCTTTGAGCCGATGGTGCAGGGGTTCCGTTACTTCCCCTACAACGACACGGCCGCCTTCGAGGCGCTGCTGGCCGAGTGCGAAAAGGATGGTCCGCGCGTGGCCGCCGTGATGCTGGAGCCGCTGCAGGGCGAAGGCGGCGTGAACCCGGGCAACCAGAGCTTCTTCCGGCGGGTGCGTGAGCTCTGCGATCAGCACAACATCCTGCTGATCTTCGATGAAGTGCAGGTGGGCGTCGGCCGCACCGGGCGCCTCTGGGGCTATCAAAAGCTCGGTGTTGAACCGGATGCGTTCACCCTGGCCAAAGGGTTGGGCGGCGGGTTCCCCATCGGCGCGTTATGCGTGAAGGCGGCTGCCGATCACCTCAGGCCGGGCGAGCACGCCAGCACCTTCGGGGGTAATCCGATGGCCTGCCGAGCCGGGCTCACCGTGGCGGAAGAACTGGTGCGGCGCAACCTGCCGGCCCATGCCGAAGCGATGGGCCACCAGCTGCAGGAGCAGCTCGCCGGCCTGGTGGCGCGTCACCCCACCCTGGCCGAGGGCTGCCGCGGCTGGGGACTGCTGCAGGGGCTGGTGCTCAGACCCGATGGGCCAGCCGCCATCGATGTGGTGAAGGCGGCCATGGCCGAAGGGCTGCTGCTGGTGCCCGCTGGCACCAACGTGGTGCGGTTCGTCCCCCCCCTCACCATCCAGCCCCGCCACATCCGAGAAGCGGTGAAGCGGCTGGAACGAGCCCTGATCGCGTGCCAGGCCCAGACCCCTTCAGCGAGCTGATCGCTCCCTTCAGTCGCCGGGGAGTCGACCTCGGCCTGGAACGCCTGCAGGCGGCCCTGGCGGAGCTGGGCCATCCGGAACGTCGCTTTGCGGCTGTGCAAGTGGCCGGCACCAACGGCAAGGGCTCGATCAGCACGATGCTGCACGCAATCGCAGGCGCCGCCGGAATCCGCTGCGGCCTCTACACCTCACCCCATCTGCTCAGCTGGTGCGAGCGGATCCGTCTGCCGGATGGCCTGATCAGCGAAGCCGCTCTGCAACGGCTGCTGCAGGAGCTGCAACCGCTGGCCCTGCGCCACGACCTCACCCCCTTCGAGCTGGTGACGGCAGCGGCCATGCAGGCCTTCGCGGAGGCTGGCGTGGAGCTCGCGGTGCTGGAGGTGGGGCTGGGGGGCCGCCTCGATGCCACCACGGTGCATCCAGATCGCCAGGTGCTGGCCTTCGCCAGCATCGGCCTCGATCACACCGAACATCTGGGCCCCACGATCGCAGCCATCGCCGCTGAGAAGGGAGGGGTGCTGCACCCCGGGGCCTCAGCCGTGAGCGGCCCGCAAACCGAGGAGGCCGCCCAGGTGCTGAGACAACTGGCGGCCCGCCAGGGCTGCTCGCTGCGTTGGGTGGAGCCACTGCCGGCAGCGGAGCAGGGGGGACCTGTGCTGGGTCTGCAGGGGGATCTGCAACGCAGCAACGCCGCCGTGGCCACGGCAGCAGCGCAGGCTCTCGCGGATCGCGGCTGGCCGATCACCCCAGCTGCGATCGCCGCAGGGCTGCGTCAGGCCCGCTGGCCCGGCCGGCTGGAGCAACGCCGATTCGAGGGCCGGCCGCTCCTGGTGGACGGTGCCCACAACCCACCGGCGGCCGTGGCGCTGCGGCATGAACTGGACCAACGCAGCCACGAACACCAGCTGCCGCGGCGCTGGCTGATCGCCATGCAGCGCCACAAGGATGCCCCGTCGCTGTTGCGCACCCTGCTGCGGGAGGGCGACGCCGTGCGGGTTGTGGCTCTGCCGCAGGAGCACAGCAGCTGGAGTGCAGCCGAACTCCAGGCCGCCACAGGGCTTCACCTGGAGGCCGGCGCCCCTGAACTGACCAGCAACCTCAGCTGGCTGGTGGACTCCCCCGCCCTGCCGGTGGCGTGCGGTTCGCTCTATCTGGTGGCAGAGCTGCTGCCTCTGCTTCAGACGACAGACTGAACGCAGACGCCTGCGCCGCCATGCCGATCCATCGCCTCCTGGCCCTTGCGGCCAGCCTCTGGCTGCTGGTGGCCGCCCTGCCGGCTATGGCTCTCGACACGAGCGCCGGCGTTGGCCTGCAGGATCGGGCCCTGTTCCAGGACACCGTGGATTACACGCTCACCAACCAGAGCGGCAAGGACTTCTCCGGCCAGCACCTGGCCAACACCTCCTTCGCCGGAGCAATGGGCAAGGGCGCCAAGTTTGCGGGCGCCGATCTGCACGGAGCGATCTTCACCCAGGGGGCTTTCCCCGAAGCCGATTTCAGTGGCGCTGACCTCAGCGATGTGCTGCTCGATCGCACCGACATGAGCCACACCAACCTGCGCAATGCCCTGCTGGTGGGCGTGAT
>JBDKGF010000059.1:0-6718 GCA_039798305.1 Cyanobacteriota bacterium | reverse complement strand
CCTGGGAGTAGTGGGGCTCGGAGCGCAACCAGTCGCGACCGAGAAACACCTCAGAACCCTCCGCCTCCAGCGATACCGGCCCGAGCGAAGAGAAGCCATAACGGGTGACCATCTCACGGCTGATCCGGCTCACCAGTTCAAGATCACTGGAAGCCCCCTGGGTGATTTCACTGGGGCCGAACACCACCAGCTCCGCCGCGCGGCCGCCCATGGCCACCACCATGCGGGCCTGCAGGTAGGCCTTGCTGATCAAACCGGAATCGAGCACCTCCTCATCCGGCATGGTGCGGGCGAAGCCACCGACGCCTCCAGCGCGCGGCAGGAGGGTCACTTTGTCGAGCCGATCCGACGCCGGCAGGAGCGTGGTGAGCAGGGCATGGCCGATCTCGTGGTAAGCGATCAGACGCTTTTTGGCGCTGTCCTGTAAGGGCGCAGCCGTGAGTCCCATGGTGATGCGCTCCAGAGCATCACCGATGGCCGCGTCGTCGATGCAGCTCCGCTCGCGCCGGGCCGTGAGGATGGCGGCTTCATTGAGCAGATTGGAGAGATCGGCACCGGAAAATCCCGGCGTGCGGCTTGCCCAGTCGGCCAGCGACACCTCAGGATCCAGAGGCCTGGAGCGGGCATGCACAGCCAGGATCGCTTCGCGCCCGCGCCGATCAGGCAGATCGACATGAATGCGGCGATCAAAGCGCCCAGGCCGCATCAACGCCGCATCGAGCACATCGGCGCGGTTGGTGGCAGCCAGCAGGATCACGCCGGAGTTTTCAGCAAAGCCATCCATCTCGGTGAGCAGCTGGTTAAGGGTCTGCTCCCGCTCATCGTTGCCGCCGCCGATGCCGGCACCGCGCTGGCGGCCCACAGCATCGATCTCATCGATGAACACGATGCAGGGAGCCTTCTCCTTGGCCTGACGGAACAGATCGCGCACACGGCTGGCGCCCACCCCTACAAACAACTCCACGAACTCGGAAGCGGCCATGGAGAAGAAGGGCACACCCGCTTCCCCGGCAATCGCCTTGGCGAGAAGGGTTTTGCCCGTGCCGGGTGGCCCCACCAGCAGCACACCTTTGGGAATGCGAGCACCCACGGCCGTGAACCGTTCGGGCTCCTTCAGAAACGCCACCACCTCCTGAAGCTCTTCCTTGGCCTCCTGAATACCCGCCACATCCTCAAACCGCACCGCCACTGCGGCTTCGCTCTGGGCCATGCGCGCCTTGCTGCGGCCGAAGCCCATGGCACGGTTGGCCACCTGAGCGGATCGACGCAGCAGCAGAGCCAGGCCGCCGAACAACAACAACAGCAGCAGCCCATTCGAGACCAGGCTTGCCGTGGCCTGGTCCTGGCGCTCATCCCGCACGGTGAGCGGAACCCGGGCCTCCTGAGCGGTACGCAGCAACAGTTGATCGTTGCTGAACACCGGCACAGTCACCTGTTTGCCATCGGCGTAGGTGACCTTCACCTGCCGCTGGCCGGGAGAGAGCAGCAACTCCTTCACCGTTCCAGCGCGCAGCTGTTGCAGCAGTTGGGTGTAACTGGGCTGCGGTGCACGTGCCAGGCCCAAACCCACCGGCAGATCAGAGGAAACGCTGCTGCTCACACCGGTCTGAATCTTGGATTTGAGCTTAGCGATTTGACGAAAGGGAAGGTGGGGATGGAAACTCTTGGTTTGGCTGAAATCAAGCGGGATGGCTGTTCCCAAGAAGAAAACGTCCAAGGGCAAGCGCAACCAGCGCCACGCCACCTGGAAGGGCAAGGCTGCCGTTGCCGCCCAGAAAGCTCTGTCCATCGGCAAATCTGTGCTGAGCGGCCGCGCTCAGGGCTTCGTCTACCCCGTGGCTGAGGACGAGACCGAGCAGGGCTGAGCCCAGCGCTGCAGGGCAGCTTCACCGCTGCCCTCCCACACACAACGTCGACGGCGATCCAGCACCCGTACGCCATTGGCCAGAGCCAGCACGGGGCGCTGATACAAATCCGGCGGTAGCGACCGAAGCGTGGCCCTCACCAGACGGTCGAGATCTGCTGCCGGCATCCAACCGCCTCCGCTGCGGCGTTGCCGGGCTTCAGCCTGCAACCGCCAGCGGCGTGGGCAGCGCCAGTCGGTCGGCCAGAGCACAAGCAGTTGATCGAGCTCCTGCCAGAGCGGCTGGTAAGCCTCAAGGGCCTGGTTGCAGTGCAGGAGCCAGGCCAGCTCTGCCTCGCTGAACTCCGGCTTCAGACCCCGCAGAGCTTCCAATGAGAGCTCCAGCTCGGGCAAGGGTCGGCAAGCCAGCATCCAGCCTTCCAGCAGCAACGCGTCGGCCTGTCCTCTCCAGGCCGCCACACGATCACCCTGACCATCCCGCAGGGTCTTGTCGAAGCGGGGCAACACCAGCAGCGGATCCGCGGCGCACCGCCAGTGCCGCACCCCCTCCAGCAGCGCTCCAGGATCGTGGCTACCGGGCGGCACACGGTTGACGCCGTAGGGATTGCCCGCCATCGCCTGCAGTCGCTCCTGCCAGGGCAGGTAGGCGTCATCGATGGAAGCCACCGCCAGCTGCAGGTCGCTCCCCGCAAAGCGCTGCTGCAGGCGCCGGGCCAGGGTGCTCTTGCCAGCGCCCACCGGACCGTTCAAACCGATCACCGGCCGGCGACCGCTGCGGGCTTCCTGCCGGCACCAGGCCAGCAGGGCATCTTCCAGGCTCATGAGCCGAGCTTGAACGCTTCCAACACCACGGCGTACACCACACCCAGGCGCAGATTGTCGATGAGGATCCAGCCCAGCCTGGGCCGATCTCCAACCAGGCGGGTCCGCAGCCGCACCACCAGTTCCAGCAACAGCACCAACAGCAGCACCACCAACGGCCGCTGTCCCACCCGCTCCAACCACAGCGCCGTGATGTTCTCGCCGGCGTAGAAGCCCAGCAGCAAGGCCAGCACCGCCAGGCTGCGCCGTCGCCAACTGCCCCGGAAGCCGCCGAGCAGGAACCCGCCCACCCGGCGCTGCAGACCATCAAACCGTGTGGGCTGAAGCGGAAGCGTCATCAGACCGGCAGCAGCTGCTGCAGATAGGAGAGCGTGACGCAGCCCCGGGGGCAAGCCGGTCCGCGCTGAACGCTGTTCGGTTGATCCACTTCACCGAGGTGATCGAGCACCACGGCAGCCGCAGCAAAGGCCTCCGGAGCTTCCGTGGCACTGGAGCCGCTGCAGGTCACCACCGTGGTGATGCCGGCTCCAGTGGCAGCAGCGACGCCATTGCCGGAATCCTCCAGAGCGATCGCCTCCGCAGGCGGCAGATCAAGCCGAGCCAGAGCCAGGGCATAGGCAGCCGGATCCGGCTTCTTGCGCGGCACATCCTCACCACACACCCACAGGCTGAAACAGGCGTCGTGATCCGGCAGCAGTTGATTCAACAAGGCCTGCACCGCCGTGCGGCTGCTGGTGGTCACGATCGCCTGAGGCAGACCCGCCAGCCGGGCACTGCGGATCAGGCGTTCCACCCCGGGGCGCAAGCGCAGCGCACCCTGCTCCACAAGAGCGTTGTAGTGGTGTTGCTTGGCACGCTGCAGCCGCTCCACCCGCTGCGGATCGGGCACCGCACCTTCCACCTGGGTGAGAAAAGCGCTGATGCGCTCGCGACCACCGCTGATCCGCACCAACTGCTGATACAGCGCGACATCCCACTGCCAGCTCAGGCCGGCCTCGGCAAACGCGAGGTTGAAGGCGCAGCGGTGACCCTCCAACTCCGTTTCGGCCAGGGTGCCATCCACATCCCAGAGCAGCGCTGAAGGCCCTGCCACCATCACCACCCTCAATCAGCCCTGCAGGCTAAGGAGTGGCCTCATCCCGCCCCAAGCCTGTGGACGCTGCGGCGGCGCCCCGCAGAATGGAGGCGGTCCGAGCCCCTGGCGTTGCTCCCTCTTCCATCCGAGCAGCGCTGGCAATGTCCGGCTCCGGTTCAGATCAATCCCGAGCTGCGCAGCAGCGGCCTGTGTGATCCGCTGCTGGCGGTGCTGCAACGCCGCGGCTACAGCAGCGGCGAAGCGATCGACGCCTTGCTCGATCCAGCCCCAGCGCCTGATCCCCGCCGCCATTTCCCGGATCTGGGCAAGGCCGTGCAGCGCTTGCGGCAGGCCTGCAAACAGGGAGAGCGCCTCGCGATCTGCGGCGATTACGACGCCGACGGCATGACCAGCACCGCGCTGCTGGTGGGGGTTCTGCGCCATCTGGGGGCGCAACCGCAGGCGGAGATCCCCAGCCGGCTCGATGACGGCTACGGCCTCAACAGCGGCATGGTGGAACGGCTGGCCGCCGAGGAGATCCGCCTACTGGTGACGGTCGACAACGGTGTGGCCGCCCGCGAGGCCCTGCTGCGGGCGCAGCAGCTGGAGATCGACGTGGTGGTGACCGACCACCACACCCTGCCGGAGGAGCTGCCGCCCCTGCTGGCCCTGCTCCATCCCGCCTGCACCCCTGAGCATTCCCCGTACAGGGGTCTGGCGGGGGTGGGGCTGGCCTACGTGCTGGCCATGGCCCTGGCCCGCAACTGCCGCTCCGAGCAGGGGCTGGCGATGGCCCGCGACCTCTTCTGCATTGGCACGATCGCCGACATGGCGCCGCTGCAGGGGGTGAACCGGCGCTGGCTGATCGATGGCCTGCCTGCCCTCAAGCGCAGCAGCCTGGCCGGCCTGCAGGCGCTGCAGCAAGTGGCCGGCCTTGAGGATGCGCCGGTGGATGCAGGAACCGTGGGCTTTCAGATCGCACCGCGGATCAACGCCGTGGGGCGGCTCGGGGATCCGCAACTGGTGGTGGATCTGCTCACCACCGCCGATGAGGAGGAAGCCCTGGAGCTGGCGCGGCAATGCGAGCAGCTCAACCGCCAGCGCCGCGACCTCTGCGATGCCATCGAAGCGGAAGCGCGGGCTCTGGTGGAGGCCGACGGAGAGCAGCGCAGCCCATTCCTGCTGCTGGCCCAGAGCCACTGGCATCACGGGGTGATCGGCATCGTGGCCGCACGGCTGGTGGACGCCTTCGGTCTACCGGTGGCCCTGCTGGCCTCTGAGGGGGATGGCCGCCTGCGGGCCTCCGTGCGGGCACCACGGGGATTCGCCGTGGATGCAGCCCTGCAGGCATGCAGTGATCTGCTGGAACGCCACGGTGGTCACCCGGCCGCCGGTGGCTTCACCGTGCGGGCCGAGCGGATCACAGCTCTCCATACACGCCTGAATGAAAGAGCTGACGCCTGGCTGAAGCAGCAGGGTGGCCTGCGCCTGGTGGAACCGGAAGCCCTGGTGCAGCTTCACGAACTCACACCACGGTTCTGGCAGCAGCTGCAGCGGCTGGAACCGTTTGGCAGTGGTCACCCGGCACCGCTGTTCTGGAGCAGCCGCTGCCGCATCAGCCAGCAGCGGCTGCTGCGCGGTGGCCATCTGCAGCTCACGCTGCGCCAGGGGGATGCTGCGATGCGGGCCATTGCCTGGCGCTGGGGCAGCGAGGACAACCTGCCGCAGGAGGTGGATGTGGCCTTCCAGCTGCGACTCAACCGCTGGAACGGCACGGAACAACTGCAGCTGGAGCTCGCTGCCCTGCGCGCCAGCTCCGGTGACGGCCTGCTGCTGGAGCGCTGCAACCGCCACTATTGGGTGAGCCTCGACGGCGACACGCTGGTGATCCGCAATGCCGCCGGTGAAGAGCTGCGGGGCCAGCCGGATCATGCAGGCGGTTGCACGATCCGCAGCGACCATCCCAGCGGCAAGCATCCCTACGTTCAGGCGCTGCTGCAGGACGCCGCCATGGCGATGGGACTGGCGGCCTAGCTCCTGGTCAGCAAAAACCCCAGGTCCCGTGAGGAACCTGGGGTGTCAGAGCAAGAGGGCTGGAGGGCTCAGCTCAGAGAGCACCGCGGCGGTAGAAGAGGATGAAGATCACGGCAGGGCCGGCGATCGTGATCAGGAACAGGGCCGCAAAGTTGGCGATCAGATGGAAATCGATTCCCATGGGTGAGCGGCTCTGCAGGCTTAACGGTCGCTCACAAGCCTACGGTCCCCGCTCCCTCCGAACCAGCGCTGCTGCAAGCTGCTGTGACGGGTTGTCACAGCTGGGCCGATGAGCGAAACGCTGCACTGGCACTGCATCAGCGGTTGCGGTTCCTGCTGCCGGCTCGATCCGGGCGAACGCAATGAGGCGCTGGATGCCCTCAGCCCCGATCAGCAGCAGCAATACCTGGAGATGGTGGGTCCGGACGGCTGGTGCATCCACTACGACACCGGATCCAGCAGTTGCCGCATCTACGACGAGCGCCCCTTCTTCTGTCGCGTGGAGAACCTGGCCGGGTTGTTCGGGGTGGCCGCTGACGAGGCCAACGACTTCGCCATTGCCTGTTGCCGGCAGCAGATCCGCTGCGAACACGGCGGTCGTGGCATGGTGATGAAGCGATTCGAGCAGGCGATCCGTCAGCCGGCTCCCTGAGATCCGCGCCACCCTCAGCCCTGCCGATGGCCGAACCCAGCGACGAGTCCAAGCCCGCGACCAGCCCTCAGGCCGAAACGGAGGCAACTGTCGAGATGGAGCCTGAGGCCAGCGACGCCACCGACAAGGCAGGCAGCTTCGGGGCGGTGTTCCTCACCACCTTCACCACCGTGTTCCTCGCGGAACTGGGCGACAAGACCCAGCTGGCCGCGCTGCTGCTCTCGGCGGAATCGGGCCGGCCGGTGCTGGTGTTTGTGGGTGCCTCTCTGGC
>JBDKGF010000058.1:0-6235 GCA_039798305.1 Cyanobacteriota bacterium | reverse complement strand
CCAACCGGCCGTACGCAACGCCCTTCGAGCTTGTGATCAACACCATGAGGTGGTGGCCCTCGCCGCGCAGCATGGCTTTGAGATCGGTCGGCGCTGGGGTGACAGCCCGGCAACTTCTACGCACCCGGCCGAACGCGCCAGCGACCAGAGCAACCTCTTCTCCAGTCTCTGCCCGCCTGCAGGTGAAGAGCGGGTGGATCGCCTGATCGAGGGGCCCGGCTGGCGACTGGAGCGCATCCACTCCTGCCTGGCCAGCAGTCCTGAGGGCTTCTGGTACGACCAGGCTGAAACCGAATGGGTGATGGTGCTGCGGGGGAGCGCTCAACTGCGGTTTGAGGATGAACAACAGCCGCGCGATCTGTGCGTGGGAGACAGTCTGCTGATTGCCCCCCACCGCAGGCATCGCGTTGTTACGACAGACCCGGATCCTGGGACTCTGTGGCTCGCTCTCTTCTGCTCGGCAGACGCTTGAAGTGGGACTGGCGCACCAGCCAGTAGGCACCGGCCAGGGACAGCACGGCAAACCCCAGGCCAATCAGATCGGCGGGATTCTTCTGCACCCCAGGCGGCATCACGATCACCTTGCGGGCAACGGCCGTGAGAGCTGTGACCAGTACCAACTCGATTTGCACCACATGCTCCCGCATGTAGGCCGTGAGGTTCTGCAGCACCTCCAGGGCAATCAGGATCACGAGCACCTGATCCAGCAAGCGAATCAAGCCCTCACCGGTCCAGTTCACACTCAGATCGAGGAGATCACTGCCGAGGAAGAGCAGCAGCTGCAGCGCTGACACCACAAGCACAGCGGTGAGCACGACGGAGAGCACCTTGGCGAGAGTCCGCTCAAAGGCTGTGATCGCCCGCAGAAACGACAGATCGTCAAACATGCGCTCAGCGCGAGGATCAGTAGCTGAAGGGCCTGTACTGCGGCTTGGCCTGCGTATCCCCGGGAGGATTCACCACCTTGGTGTCGCAGGTGACGCTCCCGTCGGGAGCGGTGACGCAGTTCTGAGGTTCAACCTTGGTTTCAGGACCAACGTTGCTGCCAGGTCCCCAGAGAAAGCTCTCCACCTGGGCCAGGGCCGGCAGCTCCAGGCCGGCCACCACCATGCCGGCACACAGCTTGAGACCAAAGGCGGCCGGGGAGGCGAACAGGCGATGCAACGGCATGGCGGCGGCGAAGCGTGCCACCACTCTGACGTGTCTATGCGACCGCGTCAGACGTCTCCGACGTCGAGGCGGATTTCCTGGAGCAGCAGATCGAGCTGCCCCAGAGAGTCGTCGAGAGGGCTCGGTGCCTGATCGTCGCCATCCATCCCCTGATCCTCTCCCTGCCAGAGCGATTCGATCTCACAAAGGCGTTGGGCCAAGCCGGTGAGGCCGTCACGGCCGTGCACCCGCGCCAGCTCATCGAGCAGCACGGGCATGCGAATCGAGCTCGCCCGCAGGGCCCGGCGCAGATCGGCCTGGGTACGGCCGCTGTGCCGCAACCAATCCTTCAGGAACGCCTGCAGATCATCGAGCTGCTCGGCAGTGAGCGTGACCATCAGCGCCCCAGGGGAAACCAGCGATCCAGTTTGCGCTGCGCCCGCAAGCGAATCTCGTCATTCATATGCGTGGTGCACAGGCCCAGCAGAGCGGTGAGGGCCACAAGGTCATCACTGAAGCCCGCCGCCGGAATGAAATCGGGAATCAGATCCAGCGGCACCAGCAGGTAGGTGAGGGCCGCCAGCATGGTGAGCCTCACTTGCGGTGGGGTCCTGGCATCCAGCAACAGCTCGAGGCATTCGAGGGCTGGGCGAGCCAGGGTTCGACCCGCACGACGCAGCAATCGGCGCAGCGCACCCTCATCCACTTCGGTGCTGCCCAGCACGTCTGCATCGACGGTGTCGGTGTAGCCGGCACCGGTGTTCATCCGTGCGGAGGAATCGGCGGCCACGGGCGGTGCCTCACTCAACCAGTGAATCCATCATGAACGGACAGCCCGGCCGCTGGCCGATCAGCTGCCCACCTCCACCAGACCGGCCTGGATGCCGGCCTTGCGCAGTTTGCGCAGAGCCCGTTGCACCACCTGACGGCAATATTCGCGGCTGCAACCCAGCAGGCGGGCCACTTCCGCCAGTGTGCGCCATTCATGGCTGCCATCCAGACCGAATCGCAGCATCACCACGGTGCGCTCCTTGGGCGTGAGATTGGATTGATCCAACAGCTTCCACACGGCTGCATTGCGCTCCGCCAATTCGCAGCGCTCCATCGGCGGCAGATCGTCACTGGGAAGCACATCCACCAGCTCAGTGGGATCCGACTTCGACTTGACCACCCCCTGCAGGCTCACCGTGACGCTGCGAAGCTCGCAGCCCAGCAGGTCCTCCACCTCGGACAGCGGAAGATCCATCGCCGCAGAGAGCTGCTGCGCCGACGGTTGCATGCCGTGGCGCTGCAGCAGGCGCGCCTTCGCCGCACGCAGACGGGTGAGCTTCTCGTTCACATTCACGGGAATCCGAATGGTGCGGCTCTGCGTGGAGAGAGCCCGGTTCAACCCCTGGCGAATCCACCAGTAGGCATAGGTGCTGAAACGGTGCCCTCGGGTGGGGTCGTATTTCTCCACCGCCCGGGTCAGTCCGAGGGTGCCCTCCTGAATCAGATCGAGCAGATCGAGCCCCTTGCCCTGATAGCGCTTGGCGAGGTTCACCACCAGGCGCAGATTGGCAGTGATCATCTGATCCTTCGCTCGCTCACCCACGCGCAGGGTGCGCTTCTCCATGTCGTTGTAGGAGCAGGCCTCACCCACACCGCCAGCGCTGCTGCAGCGATCGTGCAGCGCCACCATGGCCTGCACCTTGCGACCCAGCATCAACTCCTGCTCGGGTGTGAGTAACTGATGGCGGCCGATTTCGCCCAGAAAAGCACTCAGGGAGCTGGCCATGCAGGAGTCCGTCCACTGAATTGAACCTAGAAGCTTTTTCGCTCAACGAGGAAAGCAACCAAAAGGCTTCCAGGTTTCAACTTTGCTTCCCAATTGTTGAACCGCCCTCGACACCGATCCACATCACAACCAGAAGCTTTCCAGTGCAAACACGCCACCACGTCACGCTCACGCCCAACATGAATGCCACAAAGCACACCCCATCAGCGCGGAGAAGCCCGCTACGGTCGTGCCTTCGTGCCTGCCCTGCGCCATGCCCGCTTTCGCGGCCCTGCTCGCCGACCTCCCCAGCGATGTGTTGCCTCGGGCCGGGGTGGCCTACGTCCATTACCTGAGCTTCATGCTCTGCTTCGGCGCGCTCGTGCTGGAGCGCCGCCTGATCCGTCCCAATCCCAGCAAGCAGGACGCCACCTTGATGGTGATCACTGATGTGGTGTACGGCATGGCCGCCCTCGCCCTGCTGGTGAGCGGCATCCTGCGGGTGATGTATTTCGGCCAGGGCGGCAGCTTCTACACCGAAAACCCGCTGTTCTGGTGGAAGGTGGGCCTCTACCTGAGCGTGGGCGGCCTGTCGCTCTACCCCACCATCACCTACATCCTCTGGGCCATTCCCCTGCGCAAAGGTGAGCTGCCCCAGGTGAGTGAAGCTCTGGCCAAGCGGCTGGCCTGGATTCTCAACATTGAGCTCGTGGGCTTCGCCTTGATCCCCCTGCTGGCCACCTTGATGGCCCGGGGAGTAGGCCTGCCCGGCACATTGGGCGCCTGAACGGCGGTTGGTTGTGGAGTTCCCGCCTCCGGCGTCTCCCTCCTGCGCAGTAGCCACGGAGATCCGTCCCTGGGCACCGCCAGCTGCAGGCGCCCCCCGCGCGGACTCCACCCCGGCTGCCCCGGAGATCCGGGACGCTTCCCAGCCGACCAGCGATTACCGCCATCAACTCAAACCCACACCTGCCGGCTGGCCGATCCGCCCCCACTGGTGCGTGTGGGTCGAGCCGGTGCGCGACAGCGGTGCAACGGGCATCTGGGAGCAGCGCTGGCACCAGGCTGTGCTGGGTGCACTCACCACCTGGCAACGACACCTGCCGATCACGCTGGTGGAGCAGCCGGAGCAAGCTCAGGTGCTGGTTGAACGGCGGCGGCCACCGCGGCTGAACAACCGCGCCAGCCATGGCCGTGCCGTGCTGGAGCTGCTTGAGGTGAAGCGGCAGCAAACCTGGCAGCTCGAGCCCCGGGTGACGCTGCTGATCAGCCCAGGCCAGGCCCAACCAGCGATTCAGGCCACGGCGCTGCATGAGCTGGGCCATGCCTTCGGGCTGTGGGGCCACAGTGATCAGGCCGCAGACGCGATGGCCGCCAAACCCGGCTCCACACCCATCCTCGAACTGAGTGAACGCGATCAGCGCACCCTGCGCTGGCTGCAGCAGCAGCCGGGGCTGAGCCCAGCCAACACGCCATGAGTCCACCCAAGCGCACGATCTCGGATCTCTTTCTGCGCCGGCCGGTGCTGAGCCTGGTGCTCACCGCCCTGCTGCTGCTGATGGGTGCCCTGAGCCTGCTGCAACTTCAGGTGGAGAACCTGCCACCGATCGCGCCTGGGCGCGTGAGCGTGAGCAGCACCTATCCCGGCGGCAGTCCAGAGGTGGTGGAGCAAGGTGTCACGGCGCTGCTGGAGCGGCAACTCAACGGGCTGGAGCGGCTCGACAGCATCCGCTCCACCAGCACCTCGGGCAGCAGCAGCATCAGCCTCAGCTTCAGCGGCGGGGCTCCTGAGCTGAATCAGGTGAACGCCCAGAACGAAGTAAGCCAGGTGCTGCGCCAGCTGCCGGCCCAGGTGGCGCGGCTGGGGGTGCAGGTGCGCCGCAGCTCCGACGACCTGCTGATGGTGCTGAGCTTCAGCGCTGAGAACGGCCGCTACAGCGATGTCTTCCTGAGCGGCTGGGTGAATCAGGTGGTGAAGGAACGCCTGCAGCGGGTGGAAGGCGTGGGCAACGTGACGCTGTTCGGCGGCAGCCCCCTGGCCTTCCGCCTGTGGCTCAATCCGGCGGGGCTGCTGGAGCGGCAGCTCACCATCGGCGATGTGCGCCAGGCCCTGGAAGCGCAGAACGTGCTGGCCGCCCTGGGCCAGGTGGGGGAGGAACCGGTTCCGGCCGGCCAGGCCACCTCCCTACCGCTGCAGATGGAAGGCCGGCTGCGCAGCCCTGCAGAACTGGAACAGCTGGTGGTGGGCCGCGGCCCCGATGGCGGGGTGGTGCTGCTGCGTGATATCGGCCGCGTCAGTCTTGGCAGCGAGAGCTACGGCAACGTGGCCACGAACCTTCAGGGTGATCCGACCGTGGCCCTGGGGGTGTTTCAGCGCGATGGCAGCAACGCCCTCAATGTGAGTGAAGCGGTGGAGCGCGCCCTGGCGGAGCTGGAGCCCCGCTTCCCGCCGGGCGTGGATCTGCAGCTGATCGTGAATGAAGCCGACACCGTGCGCCAGAGCATCGGCGAAGCGGCCGGCAGCCTGCGCGATGCCGTGCTGCTGGTGTTCCTCACCCTGCTGCTGGGGCTGGGCAACAGCCGCCTGGCCCTGATCAGCGCCCTGGCAGTGCCGGTGTCCCTGCTGGGTTCGATCACACTGCTCAACCTGAGTGGCACCTCGATCAACACCCTCAGCCTGTTCGGCATGGTGCTGGCGTCAGGCCTGGTGGTGGATGACGCCATCGTGGTGAGCGAAGACATCGGTCGCCGGCTTGAGCAGGGGGCCTCGCCGCTGACGGCAGCCCGAGAGGCCATGGCGGAGCTGGGCGGGGCCGTGGTGGCCACCTCACTGGTGCTGCTGGTGGTGTTCGTGCCGGTGCTGGGCATGCAGGGCAGCGTCGGCCGGCTTTACGCCCCCATTGCGATCACCATCGGCGCCACCATCGTGGTGTCCACCTTCAACGCGATCAGCTTCACGCCGGTGGCGGCGAGCCGCATCCTGCACGCGGAGCAGCGCGAACCGGCCTGGCTGCTGCGCTGGATCGATCCACCGCGCCGCTGGCTGGAATCCCTGGAGCAGCCCTATGGCCGCTGGTTGGACCGGAGCCTGCACCATCGGGGCCGCCTGTTGATCGCCCTGGCCCTGGGCCTGGTCCTCACCGCTGTCGGGCTGAGCCTGCGGCCCAGCGCCTTCATCCCTCAGGAGGACAACGGTCAGCTCCGCGGCGTGGTGGTTCTGCCGGAGGGCTCCGCGCTGCAGCGCACCCAGCTGGTGATGGAGCAGGTGCGCAGCACCCTGGCGGTTGATCCGGCTGTACGCAGCGCCAACTTCTACGCCGGCCGCTCCTT
>JBDKGF010000057.1:0-4668 GCA_039798305.1 Cyanobacteriota bacterium | reverse complement strand
GCGGCGATCTGCCCAGCGGGCATCACCGCCGTGGCCAGCCGCGACCACAACCTGATCGCTACGGCGACAGCCCTGGTGCAGGTGGGCATGGGCTGGCCTGAGGCCCTGGCCTTGAGCGAGCGTGTCTTTGCCCAGGCCGATCAGCAGGATGCGCGCCGCAGCGCCCAGGCCGTAGGCCCGCTCCAGCAGCTGCTGCAACTCGGGCAGAACGGAAGCGGGCAGGGCCGGAGCTGCTTGCTCCAGGCAAAGAAAAACCCTGGCTGTAGCCAGGGTGAGGAGCTGAGGCTCGCTGATGCTGAGGGTGCCGTCCTTGTCGAACAGCACCGCATCCACATCGCCCAGGGTCGTGCCGCGCAGTTGCAGGCACACCATGGGGATCAGTCGAGGGTGACGCCCATGGGCTCGTTGTCTTCGGCCTGCTCGAGCAGCATCTGCTTGTAGCGGGCGGCCATCTCCTCGGCCTTTTCGAACACCTTCTGGGGGTCGGTGAGCATGTCGCCCGGCTCGGGCTCGAGGGCCTTGGTGGAGAGGGAGATGCGACCGCGCTCGGCGTCGAGGTCGATGATCATCACCTTCATCTGGTCGTTCACGTTGAGCACCGTGTGCGGTGTCTCGATGTGCTCGTGGCTGATCTCGGAGATGTGCAGCAGGCCGCTCACACCACCGATATCGATGAAGGCGCCGTAGGGCTTGATGCCGCGGACGGTACCGATCACCACTTCGCCCACTTCCAGGCGGTTCATCTTGCGCTCCACCAGGGCACGGCGATGGCTGAGCACCAGGCGGTTGCGCTCTTCATCCACCTCAAGGAACTTGAGGGGCAGGAAGTCGGCCACCAGCTCTTCCTTGGGCTTGCGGGTGCTGATGTGGCTGCCGGGGATGAAGCCGCGCAGGCCTTCCACGCGCACCAGTGCACCACCGCGGTTGGTGGCGAACACTTCGCTGTAGATGGTGGCGTCTTCCTTCTGCAGCTGACGCACGCGCTCCCAGGCGCGCTGGTACTCGATGCGGCGGATCGAAAGGGTGAGCTGACCGTCTTCGTTCTCTTCGCTGAGGATGAAGAATTCGCGCTCCTCACCGGGCTCGAGCACATCGCTGATGCTCTCCACCCGGTTGATCGACACCTCCTGCATGGGCATGAAGGCGGCGGTCTTGGCGCCGATGTCGATCATCGAGCCCTTGGGCTCGATGGCGAACACGGTGCCCTTCACCACGTCGCCAGGCTTGAAGTTGTAGTCGTACTTGCTGAGCAGCGACGCGAACTCATCCAGGGTGAAGCCCACGGCGTCGAGATCGCGGCCGGCATTACGGCTGCTGGAGTCATCGGCGCTGGGCACCTCTTCCGGAATGCCGAACTCGAGATCGGCAGCCGCTTCAGCGGCGTAATCCTGATCCACGGCGAGCTCCTGCTCGCTGGTGGTGAGATCGGAAGGGGTCACGGTCATGGAGAGTCGGCGGCCTGCCTGCGGCAGTACGAGAAAGCCTCTGTCGCCGCCCGCCAACGGGCACAGAGGAATCTCACACTATACAAACTGCTGAGACGCGATCTCAACCCACAGCGGCCAGACGCTTGCCGGCACCGCGGCGACCCGAGCCCCCCTGCAGACCCTCCAGCGTGGCCACAAAATCGCCCACGCTCTGAAACTGGCGATACACCGAGGCAAAACGGACGTAGGCCACGTCACTCATGTCGGCCAGTTGCAGCAGCACCAACTCCCCGATTTCACCGCTGCTCACCTCGCGACCACTCCGGCCCTGCAGCTGCAGCTCCAGCTCATCCACCACTGATTCAAGACGGCTGGGTTCAAGCCCTGTTTTTTCACAGGCTCGAATCAAGCCATGCAGCAACTTGCCGCGATTGAACACTTCACGGCTGCCGTTGCGCTTCACAACGGTGATCGGCACCGTTTCCACCCGCTCGTAGGTGGTGAAACGAAATTCACAGTGCAAACATTCACGGCGGCGGCGCACACTGCGGCCGGAATCAGCCGAACGCGATTCGAGAACGCGGCTGTCGGTGTGCTGGCACGAAGGGCACTGCATGGCCCGAAAATCCGCCGGAAGTATGAAGCAAGTGTAGACAGTCTTCGTCCCATTGAGAAGGGAGTACTGAACAGGGATCTGGTTCTGTGATCAGGGCAAAGCAGCGCCAGGGCATGAGCAGAACAGCCAACCGCAGTTGCAGACAACAAAAAACCCCTGCCAGAGCAGGGGTTGAGATGGCTCCTGGCGGAGCTGAATCACTTGCCGATCTTCGGGGGATCGCGGAAGGCGATGGCGAAGAACAGGGTGGAGATCGCCAGAGCCAGGATCAGGATGTAAGCGAAGCTTTCCATGGATGAACCTCCTGGCGATCAGCTGAGGGTGGTGCCAGCGGGGGGCACATAGCCCTCCGGCAGGCGGCGGGTGGAACGGTCGCCCAGTTTCTGGAACAGACCGAACTCAACCTGTTCACCGAGATCGGGGTCGATACCGGCGAACACATCGCGGTAGAGGGTGCGAGCACCGTGCCAGATGTGACCGAAGAAGAACAGCAGCGCGAAGCAGGCATGGCCGAAGGTGAACCAGCCGCGGGGTGAGCTGCGGAAGGTGCCGTCGGAGTGGTAGGTCTCGCGATCGAATTCGAACGCTTCGCCGAGCTGGGCCTTACGGGCCAGGCGCTTCACGTCCGCGGGGTCGGTGAAGGTCTGACCATTGAGGGCGCCGCCGTAGACGGTGGCGGTCACGCCGGTCTGCTCGAAGGAGTACTTCGCTTCAGCGCGGCGGAAGGGGATGTCGGCGCGGACGATGCCCTGGCTGTCTTCGAGAACCACAGGGAAGTTCTCAAAGAAGTTGGGAAGGCGACGCACTTCCAGATCACGACCGTCCTTATCGGTGAAGGCGATGTGACCCAGCCAGCCGGTAGGCAGACCATCACCGTTCACCATCGGACCGACGCGGAAGAGACCGCCCTTGGCAGGGCTGTTACCGACGTAGTCGTAGAAGGCGAGCTTCTCAGGAATCGAGGCGTAGGCCTGCTCCTTGGTGGCGCCGTTGTCGAGTGCGGTCTGCACGCGGCGGTTGATCTCGGTCTTGAAGTAGCCCTGATCCCACTGGTAGCGGGTGGGGCCGAACAGCTCAACCGGGGTAGCCGCAGCGCCGTACCACATGGTTCCGGCCACCACAAAGGCAGCGAAGAACACGGCGGCGATGGCACTGGAGAGCACCGTTTCGATGTTGCCCATGCGCAGAGCCTTGTAGAGGCGCTCCGGCGGGCGGGTGGTGATGTGGAAGATGCCGGCGATGATGCCGACAATGCCTGCGGCGATGTGGTGGGCGACGATACCGCCGGGGTTGAAGGGGTTGAACCCTTCAGGTCCCCAGGACGGCTGCACCGGCTCGAGATGTCCGGTGATGCCGTAGGGATCTGAGACCCACATGCCGGGGCCGAACACTCCGGTGAGGTGGAAGGCGCCGAAGCCGAAGCAGGCCAGGCCGGCCAGCAGCAGGTGGATGCCGAAGATCTTGGGGAGATCAAGGGCGGGCTCCCCGGTGCGGGGGTCCTGCCAGATCTCCAGATCCCAGTAGGTCCAGTGCCAGATGGCGGCCAGGAAGAGCAGGCCGCTGAGAATGATGTGGGCAGCTGCCACACCTTCGAAGCTCCAGAAGCCGGGGTCGACACCGGTTTCACCGGTGATGCTCCAGCCACCCCAGCTGCCGGTCACACCCAGACGGGCCATGAAAGGCATCACAAACATGCCCTGGCGCCACATCGGGTTGAGCACCGGGTCGGAGGGATCGAAGATGGCGAGCTCGTAAAGCGCCATGGAGCCGGCCCAGCCGGCTACCAGAGCGGTGTGCATGAGGTGCACGGCCAACAGTCGGCCCGGGTCGTTGATGACGACCGTGTGCACCCGATACCAGGGCAATCCCATGGGGGTTAGGTCCGGGGAAACAATCAGCCGCCCGCTCCGGGGAATCCGGTAGGCGGTTGGCAACACGATCAGGTTCAGCCAGCCGAAACCAGCGGACACTTGATCCGTGCTGGCGATGGTAAGGGGTTCGTGTGGCTGACCGATTCGATCGCAGCACAGCTGAAACGTGCCGTGATGCCGCGGAGCCCGCCACCAGCGGATCCAACAGCGAGCGACGGTTACAAAACGCAACCCTCAGGCTCAGAATGAGGTGGTTGCCCAGGGATTGCCATGCCCGTGATTCGATTTGTCCGTGAAGGACGCGACGTGGAGTGCTATCCGGGTGAAAACCTGCGGGAGGTGGCCCTGCGGGAGGGCATCGCGCTTTACGGCCTGAAGGGCCAGCTGGGCAACTGCGGCGGCTGCGGCCAGTGCATCACCTGTTTTGTTGATGTGGTGGGCGAAAGCAGCCCCGGCAGCCTCAGCGGCCGCACTGCTGTGGAAGACCAGAAGCTGCGCCGCCGCCCTCAGACGTGGCGCCTGGCCTGCCAAGCCCTGGTGAACCAATCGGTGATGGTGCTGACCAAGCCGCAGACCGGCCTCGCAGACCTCGATCAGAAGGTGAACCAGGCCAAGGCCCAACCACTCCCTGCCGGCCCCACGGCCTGGCCGGTGCAGGAGAGCGACGGCACCGACGACGATGCCGATCCCACCAGCGAGGACCCGCGCTCCGGGCAAACCACTACGAGCGATGAAGAGGCCTGATCGGCGCCTT
>JBDKGF010000056.1:0-5870 GCA_039798305.1 Cyanobacteriota bacterium | reverse complement strand
CGCTGGGGCCCTCCGGGCCGAGAGAAGCGCCGCTCCCCAGACTGAGAGAGGCGGTGAGCAGGCGCAGGAAGGGCAGCTTGGGCGTGGGCTGCACACTGCCATCGGCCATGGCCATCAAGCTCGGCAGGCTCGGGCCCAGATCCCGGCCCCACTGGCGCAGGGCACCGACCATCAGCCCGCCCAATAACGGCACCAGCACCACAGGCCAGGCGGACAGCCACAGCGGCAGCGGATCACCTGGCAGTGGAATCGGCTCCGGCGGTGGGGGCGGGGGCGGCAGAATAGCAAGCCCCCCCAGGCCGATCTGCAACAGGGCACCCAGGGGCGTGCCGGCGGCAGGTGCAGGCTCCGGCAGCGGTGGAGGCTCCGGTGGAGCAGAAGTGAACAGGCCAATCAGGCCTTCCACCACCGGGCCATAGAGGAAGTTGTTGATGAAGCCCAGCAGATAGTGGAAGCCCACCACAGCCAGCCCGGTGAGCGCACCCACCAGGGCCGCCCAGGCCAGGAGACTCCACTGAAACGGCAGGGCGCGTGGCTCAACAGCGGCTGGCTCGGGGCTGGCCGCAGCAGCCGCGTCAGGCCTCGGGCCGGACGGTGGCAAAGATCTCCTCCAGGATCTCGCCGGCACCCTGCGCCCGCAGGGCGTGGGCCAGGGCGATACCGATGGCTTCAGGGTCGCTCTGATCGCCGCGGGCCTCATCACGGATCAGGCGCTGGCCATCGAGGCTCGCCACCATGCCGGTGAGCACCAGCTCCTCACCCTCGAAGCGGGTGTTCACACCGATCGGCACCTGGCAGCCACCCTCGAGTTCCCGCAGGAACGCACGCTCCGCCAGGCAACGGCGGGCGGTGGGCAGATGCTCCAGCACCTTGATCTGCTCCAGCACGGCGGTGTCGCCCTCGCGGCACTCGATGCCCAGGGCACCCTGGCCCACGGCATGCAGAGAGATCGAAGGATCAATCAACTCATGGATGCGATCACCCAGTCCGAGGCGACCCAGGCCCGCGGCCGCCAGGATCAGGCAATCGAATTCACCGGAATCGAGCTTCTCCAGGCGGGTGATCACGTTGCCGCGCACATCCTTGAAAGTGAGATGCGGGAAGTGATGGCGCAGCTGGGCCAGGCGACGCAGGGAGCTGGTGCCCACCACCGAGCCCTCGGGCAGGGTGGCGAGGGTCTTGTCCTTGTGCTTTTCATGCACCACCAGGGCATCGGCGGGATCCTCCCGCTCGGTGATGCAGCCGAGCATCAGCCCCTCGGGCAGGTTGGTGGGCAGATCCTTGAGGCTGTGGACGGCGATATCGGCCCGATCCACCAGCATCTGAGCCTCCAGCTCCTTGGTGAACAGGCCCTTGTCGCCGATCTTGGCCAGGGCCACATCCAGGATCTTGTCGCCCTGGGTGGCCATGGCCTCGATCGTGATCTCGAGACCGTCGTGGGCCTTGGCCAGCTCATCGCGCACCCAGTGGGTCTGCACCATGGCCAGCTGGCTGCGGCGGGAAGCAATGCGCAGTTGGGAAGCGGCCATCGGAAGCGGGAGGAGGCAGCGCTGGGCCGCCGAAGTACAGCCGCCAAGCCTAAGGATCGGTGTGCCTGAGCCGGTTGGGAACGGCCAAGTCGTGATCAGTCGTCGTGATCAGGCTGCAAACAGGTTGAGCGGCAGCGGACCCCAGGTGTCTTCAGCCTCGGGATCCACGGGGCTATGGCCCGTGATCAACAGCCCCTCACCCAGACCAGCCTCCCGGCGCACCAGGAAGCGCCCGCTGTTCTGATTGGCCTTGAGGAACACAGGGCCCTCGATGCTGCTGAGGGCCTCACCGGCCGGATCGAGCTCATGGGCTGACCAATCCAGAGCGCCTTCCAGGGCGCGCAGCGCAAGAACCGCGGCATCCGCCGAGGGGGCCATCACACCCACCGTGAACCAATCGCAACGCTCGAGCAAAGGCATCAACGCCGTACGCAGGGATTCGCGAGCAGCGGCATCCAGCTCAGGAGCCGAACGCAGGCCGCGCAGGTCGGCGAGGGAAACCGAGGCGTCAGCCATGGGGAGAGGGTGGCGAGGAAGGTCGGCAACGCTGCTCCCAGACGGTGAAACCGGCCAGGCAGAAGCTCAGCCACACATACCCCACGGCGGCTCCGGCGGCGATATCGCTGAGCCAATGGGCACGGCAGTACAGGGTGCTGAGCCACACCAGAGCCACCCAGCAGCTGGACAACACAAACAAGGGGCGCCGCAGCCGGGGGTAATGGGCGGAGAGCAGGCAACAGGTGAGGAAATAAAACACCACCGAGCCGGCCGCATGGCCACTGGGAAAGCTGCGACCGCTGATGTCCTCCAGCAGGCGGCCACTGGGACGCCGCCGATCAAACAGCGGTTTCAGCCAGCGATCCACGATCAGGAGGATGCCGCCGGTTCCAACCATCAGGCAGACCAGTTCAGGCCAGAGGCGCTTCAGGCTGAGGAAGATCAGCACCGCCAGCACCAGAACGGCCGTGAGATGCACGCCGCTCATCTGGTACACCCGCAGCAGCAGGTTGCCGAACGTCTCCGGGATCAGGCGATGCACCCCATCGAGCAGCTGCTCATCCAGGCGCGGGCGGCGTAGGGCCGCCAGCTGCGGACCGGCCCAGCTCAGCAGCAGCGTCGTCACCCCAGCAAAGGCGAGGCGCCAGGGGCCAAGCGCAGCGAGCCAGTCAACGAGCCACCCCTGAAACTGCCGCAAACGGGAGATCATCAGCGTGGCTCCAGTTGCTGGAGCTGCTCCACAGGCAGCCTGAGCAGGCGATGAGCATCGCGGCGACCCAGAGGCGTGCCATCACCGGGACCCACACCAAAGTCGAGCAATTCAGCGTCGCTGCCCAGCAGCAGAACACTGGTCGGTGGGGGCGCGCTCTGGTCCTGACGCAGGGTCCGGCTCGCTTTGCGGGGAGAGCTCACGAACAACACGGGGCGACCGCTGTAAAAGACAACGCTGTAACGCTTGTAACCCACCACCAGCAGGGGCTCATCCGGCAGCGCCCGCTCGGCAGCCAAGCGAGCCAGCGCCCGAATCGGCACCTGGCGCTCGCGATCGACCAGGGGAACCAACACCGGCAGCACCAGGGCCAGCGCAGCCGCCACACCGGCGGCATTGGGAACCCACAACCAGCCGAGGCCTGTGGAGGAGCGCCAGAGCACCACCACCAGCCCGCAGGCAGCCAGAAGCAGCGGCAGGGCCAACAACCACGGCAGACCTGAGGCCCGCAGCGCATCGGCAAAGGTGGGATAGGAGGGGTCCGTCTCCACCCAGCGCGGCGCCAGCGCTGCAGCGAGCCCCATCAGGGCCAGCAAGCCGGCATTGCACCAGCCGCTGATGCGCATGCCCGCCGCCAGGGGTGGGGTTGCAGGCTGCAGGGGCACGAACAGCACAGTCACCAGCAGGCTTCCACCAGGGAGCGCGGGCAGGATGTAGCCCGGCAGTTTGGTGGCCGCCGCTGAGAAGAACGCCACCATCAACACCAGCCAGAGCAGGCCCAGCAGCGGCAGGTCGGCGCCAGGGGGAGTCTCCCGCCAGACACTCAGCCGCCAGAAGCGCAGGCGAACGGCGGCCACCGGTAGATACAGCGACCAGGGCAGCAACAACAGCAACACCCAGGGCAGATAGAACCACGGCGGACCGGGATGGTCGTAGATCACCGAGGTGAAACGCTCCAGGTTGCTGAAGCCGAGGAAGCGACCCAGAAACTCAGTGCCGTTGGCGGCGGTGGCCATGCCATACCAGGGAGCCGCCACCCCGAGAAACAGCAGCACCAGGGGAAGCCAGGGGGTTCGGCGCAGCTCCTGAATCAGGGTTCCTTTCAAGGTCCAGAAGCCGAGCATCACCAGACCGGGCAGCAACAGACCAACGGGTCCCTTGGCCAGCACCGCAATCCCGCAGAACACCGCGAGTGCAACAAAGCCGAGCGGGCGTTGCCAAGGCCGCTGCGGTGTGGCGGTGTGCGCCAGCACAAAACCGAGCAGGGCCAGGGTGATGCCACTGGCCAGAAACATGTCGGTGACCGAGGAGCGACCCCAGCCCAGCCAGCCGGGGCTGAGGGCCAGCACGGTGGCGCCCAGCAGCGAGCGGCCCAGGCGCTGATGGGCGGCTTCTGCAGCCGGGGCCACCAGCATCAACACCGCGAACACCGCATACACCGTGGCGGTAGCGGCCAGAGCCACCGGCAACCGGGCGGCCCACTCACTCACCCCGAACAGGCGAAAGCTCAGGGCCACCATCCAATACCCCCACACGGGGTAATCGAAGAACAGCTCGCCGTTCCAGCGAGGTGTGACCCAGTCACCGCTGACGAGCATTTCGCGAGGGATCTCCACGAACAGACCCTCGGTCTTGTCCATCAGTCCCAGCGCACCGAGCTGCTGGCCAAAGATCAGGCCGCAGAGCGCGGCCAGAGCGAGCAGGGCCAGCAGCAGGCTGCGGCGTTCGTCCCGGTCAAGCCAGGCGTTGAGGCGTTGCATGGCGAGAAATTAGGGGGTGTTCCAAACGAAACGGCTGCTGGCGGCGTAGTTCCAGACGAACACCACCAGGATTCCGGACAGTTGCGCCCAGAGCGTGTCACGCGCCACAAGGCTGTAGAAGGCCGAAGCCAGGCCCACATTGGCCAGCACCGGCAGTGAGGCCACCAACAGGAACTTGAGCAGGCCACGCAACAGCGCCAGACCCTTCAACCGCTGAAAGCGGAAGGTGAGGGCGTTGTTGATCAGGTAGTTGGAGCTGGCTGCCGCCACCACCGCAAAGGGCAGTGCCTGCTCAAAACCCAAGCTGGTGAGCATCAGCAACTGAGTGACCAGCAGCTGAACAGCCACACCACTGACCCCCACCAGGCCGAAGCTGATGGCCCGGCGCGGCAGCAGCCGCAAGCTGAGGCTATGCAGGATTGAGATCAGGAAGTCCCAGAAGATGGCCAGATCAAGCTTGGAGCTGCCGTAGGAGCGGGGCTGAAAGCTCAGCGGCACCTCCGCCGTACGCAGGCTGCCCTTGCTCACAGCGAGGAGTTCATACAGAAACTTGAACCCGTTCACATCCACCGCACGGATCAATGGCAACAACGGTTCGAGCCGAAGCGCAAAGAAACCGCTCATGTAGTCAGAGAGGCGTCCGTAGCCGCGCGGCAGGCTGAAGCGCGCGCTCGCGTTAGCCCAGCTGGAACCGCGTTCACGCCGCCCGCTCAACCCGAGGATTTCGGCCTCAGGGTGAAAGCGGCTGCCGATCACCAGATCAAGATCGCCCTGCACCAGCGTGTCGATGGCGTGCTGCACAGAGGCGGGCTCATGCTGGCCATCGCTGTCCATCACCACGGCTACATCCCCGGTGGCATCGAGCAGCCCTTCTTTGATCGCACTGGCCAAACCGGAGCGGCCCACACGCCGGATCAGGCGCAGGCGCGGTTCGGCATGAGCCAGGTGCCGCACTAATTCGGCGGTTCCGTCGGCGGAATCATCATCGACCACCAGGATTTCGAGGTTGTAAAGCTGCTGAAGCGGCAACAGTTGGGCCAGCAGCGGCTCGATGTTGCCCCGTTCGTTGTACGTGGGCAGCACGATCGAAACCCTCAGCACCATGGCTCGCGCAAGAGAAAGCCGGCGGTCAAGCCGCCGGCCCTGAAACCGTAGGACGCAGCACTGCGGCGGCAGGCCCTACTTGATGTACTCCTTGAGCACGCCGTTGCGGTTGGGGTGGCGCAGCTTGCGCAGGGCTTTGGCCTCGATCTGGCGGATGCGCTCGCGGGTCACATCGAAGATCTGACCGATCTCCTCGAGGGTCTTCATGCGGCCGTCATCGAGGCCGTAGCGCAGGCGCAGCACATCACGCTCGCGGGGGCTGAGGGTGGC
>JBDKGF010000055.1:0-7577 GCA_039798305.1 Cyanobacteriota bacterium | reverse complement strand
GTGGCGGTGGCCGTGGGGTTGGGGGCGGTGGCGATGCGCAGCTGGTGCTGGTTCACCTGGGCGTTGGCCGCGGCGATCCAGTTCTGCAGATAGCCATTCACCTCGGTGGCGACGGAAGGCCAGGTGGTGTCGGTGCCGAGGCGGCTGATGTCGATCAGGGTGCGGCTCATGGGCTGGTCCTCATGGCGCCAGCACCACCGCGGTCACGGTCACGGCGATGGCGGCCTGGGCTGTGCCGGTGTTGCGCACCAGCGCCCGCAGGGGCGGTTGGGGCAAGGCGGTGGTCACCTCACTGGTGAAGTAGGTGCCGCCCGGTGGAGCTGTGATCAAGAGGGCCTCGGAGGTGGTGGCCAGATCGAGCAGCACGCCGCTCCCCGGTGCCGGGTCACGGCTGATCGGCCGGCTGCCATCGGCCTCCCGTGCCGCAGCCGAGCTGTAGAGGCTCACCCAGGCGGGCGCGTCGGTGCTGACGGCCAGGACATGGCCCAGCCGCCCCAGGCCCTGCAGATCGAGCAGGGCACTGGCCCCCGGCAGCAGGGGCGTGGTGGTGGCAGTCACGCTCACCTGCTGGCCGGGGAGCTGGGTGCGCGGCAGCCAGTTGGCCATCAGCTCATCCCCCTGCGCTCAGCGGTTCAGCCGCTCACTCAGGGCACCACTTCGATGCGGCGGATCGCCCGCACCTGGGTGGCCGAGGCGATCGTCTTGCTCTCGGCGAACTGATCGCCCGTGTAGGTCATCCGCTGGTAGGCGGTGCCGCTGGCCACCTGGGTCGAGGTCCAGTGGAAGAAGGGATCGTCGCCGTAGTTCTCATCGAAGTGCTTGAGCGTCTCGGCGCCACCGGCGCGGAAGGCGAGCACTGCGGTCAACGGCGGGTTGCTGTCGGTGTAGTTGGCGCCCGCCGGCACCGCATAGGGGTTGGCGCCATACCCAGCACCTGAGTAGGTGCCATTGGCTGTCGCCTCCGGCTTGAAGGAGCGGTAGAGGATGTCCCACTCCTGGGTGGCGGGCAGATACCAGTCGTCGTAGCCGCCGATGTTGAGCGAGCGGCAGAACTGCGCCGCCGGGTGGCTGGCGTTGTTCATCGCCTCGCTGTTCGCCCACCCATCGAAGACGCTTGTGGTGCCAGAGCTGGAAGTGTTGGCGGTCTTCCAGGCCAGGTTGAGGGCCGAGCCGAGCGCCTTGGGCGAAATGATCAGGGCATGGGTGGCCACGCCATTGGCGGTGTGGCTGATCAGGCCGGCGTAGAAGCCGCCCTGGAAGGAGCTGCCGATGGCCGGCAGGTCCGCCACCCGGATCGGCCCGAGTTGGTAGACGGTGCCGGTGAGAAGGTCGAGGTAGAGGTCGCCATCGACCGCACCAGGGATGTTCAGCGGTGGAGCGCCGCTGCCGGTGAACCAGCCAGTGCCGCGGGGTCCGATCGCCCCATCGATGCCTGCTGGACCCTGAATACCCTGGGGCCCTTGCGGTCCGGCAGGGCCCTGCGGTCCGGCGGCACCAGCTGGGCCAGCCACACCCGCGGGGCCTTGCGGACCCTGGATCGAGCCACCATTCACCCAGCTGCTGCTGCCCGAATCCCAGACCCGGAGCGAGTCATCGGCCTGCACCAGGTAGGCATCGCCCTGGGCGGCACCGGCGGGAAGGGCCGCCAGGGTGGCGACCTGCCCTTTGAAGTTGATGCCGATCCCCGCCGGACCCTGGATGCCCTGGGGCCCGGTCGGACCAGCCGGACCGGAGGAGCCAGCGGGGCCTTCCGGACCCTGCAATCCCGACGGCCCCTGGGATCCCTGAGGACCAGCCGGCCCCTGGGGACCCTGCACACCGGGTGAGCCCTGCGGGCCGGCGGGCCCCTCAGGACCGCGGATCGAACCGGTGGAATTCCAGGAACCCATGGCAGCCAGGCAGCGCTGTTCTGCCGGCTATTGCCATGGCGATGGCGCCCGCGATCCGCACTCGGCGTGATCTCAGCTGAACGCCACCACCACCGACAGATCGACCGGACTGCCGCTGACAGCAGTGATTTCCAGCCAAAACCAGTGATCGCCCACCAGCTGGGGATTGAGCAGGTTGGTGTTGGTGGCGCCAGTAGTGGTGCTGCTCACCGTCATCGGCGTGCTGGTCACCGCGGTGCCTGCAGCCGAGACATCGGCGCCATGGCGCAGCGAAAAGCTGACGCTCGGACTGGTGCCGCCAGTGAGCACGGCATCAACGCGGCTGATGGTCAGGGCCTGGGGTGCCCGCAGCAGGATGCGCCGGTCATTGGCCTGGGGACTGGCCAGCCAGGCCACCAGCGGCGGCATGGGGCCCGGCGGGCCAAGCAACGACGCCAACTGACGCCAGCAGAGGGGCATGGAGAAGAGGGCGCGGCGTCACTGGCTCTTGCCAGTGCATCCCTCAGTCCGCGGAGCGGCGAGGGCCAACTCCAAACGAACTCCTAATCGACGCCAAATTTGGAGTTGCGCTCAGCGCTGCTCCAGCAGCTGGCCAAGTCGCTGGGAAATCAGCTGCAGCTGCTTCTGCTGGCGGAGCTGCTGCTCACCACCGCTCTCGGTTGGCCCTGTGTCGTAAAGGGCCAGCAGCAACCCCTGCGTGCGCCCTGTGGTGCTGCAACCCACCGGGCAGAGCAGCAGCCTGCCCTTGCCTGTGGTCACGGAGCGCACCGCCAGCGGCAGCGCGCTGGGTGCGTCGCTGGCGCACAGCCCCAGTGCAGCGTGGCCGAGGGCCTCGGCGATCTCCACCCCGAGCAACGGTTGCTGCCCCGGCGTCAGAGCCAGTTGGCCGTGGCGCCCATCAGCAGCCAGCACGGTCACGCTGCCGCCTCCGTCCCACTGCAGCAGCGCCAGGGTGTGGAGGCCATCGCCGCCGCTCTCGATCGCGGTGCGCAGCAGCGTCTGCACCTGGCCCTGGCGGGCACGCACCTGCTCCTGCAGGGTGGCGGCCGTGGTGGTGCTCATCCGTTTGGCCAGATCCGGCTGCAGCGTGATCAGCAGCCAGGCGGTGTAGAGCACCAGCCCGAGCAGCACGATGCGCGAGAGCCGGTAAAGCAGCTGCCAGGGACCCTTGGCATCGAGCACCTCGCCCACGGCCTTCTGCAGCGCATCACTGGTGGCACGGGTGAACACCTCCACCCGCTCGGCCAGGCCTTTATTGGGATCGGGCACGGCGATCAGGCGCTGAGTTCGTAGACCTGGCCGCTCAACCGGTCCAGATAGAAATCGCCCACGGCCGGCGCAGGCTGCAGGGTCGTGGGCGGAGGGCCATCGCCGGAATACCAGCGGGTGGCACGGCTGCCCACGCCTGATTCCTGCACCACCGCCAGCGCCGGCTCACCGCTGGTGGGGTCGGGCATGAACCCCAGACCGCCATTGGGATGGAGCCGCAGGCGCCAGACCACCGCATGACGGCCGTCGTAGGGCTCGCCGGTGATGCCACCGCTGGGGATCAGCGGCTGAATCACACCACCGGTGCCGCCACCGCCATCGCGGTTGTTGAGCAGCTGCTGGGGCGGCACCGGGCAGCCCACCAGGGCAACACGCAGTGTGGCGATCAGCATCCCCAGCTGCACCTGCACGGTCACATCGGCCCGTTGGGCATAGACGTGCCGCAGCCGCGGTGCCTGCCTGGAAACCGCCGGCCAGGGCACGACATTGCTGCTGCCATCACCCCAGGTCACGGAGATGGGTGACGGGATGGTCTGGCGGGGATTGATCAGCAGCTCAATCGCGGCCGAGCCGATGGGTTCGTTCCAGCGGCTGTCGGCGGGCAGCCAGTACAGCTCCAGGTCATCAGCCGGGATGGGCCCCTTGCGGTAGCCGAGCTCCGCCCAGCGGCTGAACTCCATCGGCAGCACCCACTGCTCCACCCCCGGGCAGCCGAGCGGAGGAAGGAGCCGCACCCGCTGGCCGCCCACGGTGCTTGGTTGCTGGGGCAGGGGGTAGGGCATGGCCGGTAGGGATCAGATCAGCGGGTCATCGAAGAGGTCATCCGGCAGGGCGGTGAGCACGGGAACCTCAGCTGTGGGATCGGGATCGAGATCCGGTTCCTCGATGCCATCGCTTTCGCTGGCGTCGCCGACGGTGCTCGTACCGGTGTCAGCGGGTGCAGCCGGGAGGGGCTCCTCCTTACGGCGTCGCCCACGGCGCCCTCGGTTTGATGAAGGTTTTGCATCGTCCTGCTCAAGAAGTTCGCCAGCGGCCGCAGCGATCGGTGCCGGTGGCTCTGCAGCGGCGCCACCAACCAGTGAGGTTCCGGCAGCGGCCTCCGCCCCAGCAACCTGCCAGCCGAGTCCCAGCCAGCCGGGCAGGTGCACCGGCCAGACGTAGCGCTCCTGGCTGCCCTGACGGATGCGCAGCATCCCGGCCGGCAGCGGACCCTGGGCGGCCATCCCAGTCATCTGTGGTCCTGCCATGGTCAGGCCGGCAGGGTGGCAGTCAGGCCGACGACCATCCCCTCAGGCGTCGAGGGGGTGACGACAGCCTTCGCGAAGCAGAGCGCCGGCAGGTCGGCGTTATCGACATCGGCGGTGTCCAGCAGGATGTCGTGGCCGCTGATGTAGGCCTCCACCCGGCCGCCCTCCGCCGGTACAGCCACGGTGGCGACAGGAACAAAGGTGCCCATGGTTCCGTCGCGCAGCTCGGGGGCCAGGTGCAGCACCACCGTCACCGCATCGCTGTGGCCGGGGTGGGACACCAGCAGCGAGAACTGTGCGGTGGCATCGAGCTTGGTGTTGAGTTTCACCACCTCACCGCTGGTGAACACCTTCTCGGTGTCGCGGGTGGCAGAGCGGTTGGTCCAGCCCACCAGCACGGTGGCGGCATCCAACAGGGCGTTGGCTTTGAGGCGAGTCATCGGTCGGTCTCCAGCAAGTGAGTTCGGGGGCGATCAAGCGATCGGAGCAATGGAATGGAGGCGGCCAGCAGCGCGGGGGTGCATGACGCCAAAGCCGACGTACCAATCGATCCGGGTGCGGAACACCGGGGCATCGGGCACCTCGCCCAGATCCCGCACCGAAATGCCGTAGCGGCCCTGGAACGGACCCTGCAGACCAGTCACAGCCTGATCCCCGAAGGTGCAGCAGTAGATCGAGCTGGTGCCACCGGCCTCGCCGTAACCGAGGACTTCCAGGCCCTGGGCGTCACGGTCGACGGTGAGGATCTGGCACTCCTGGTAGTGATGCACCATCACCCCCAGGTTGTTGGTCGAGACGTTGTAGACGCCTTGCCCCACGGTCTGGCGTGCGAGGGCATTGAGCTGGCGGCGCATCGCCTTGCTCATCACCAGGTACTTCCTGCCGCCGTAGGAGTTCACCGAGTCGATCAGCTCATCGAGCTTGTCGAAATCGAGCGCCCCGCCGCCGTTGTTGAGGGCCATCTCACTTCCAGGGGAGAGGCGTTTGGCCAGACCGTCAAAGCCCCGGCCCTGGCTGGCGGTGGCATCGCCGTTGATCAGCGCTGCCTCCAGGGTGAGCCGCATCGAGCGGACCTTCATTTCGGTCTGCGCAGCACGGGCCTCAGGCCCCTGCAGGTCGACGATCGAGCGGTCCACATCCACGTCACCCCCGAAGAGGTGCACGGCTTCTGATTGGGGATCAACAACGCCGTAGCTCTGCTTGTAGCCCTCGTTCACCGCCCGGAAGCCCACCGAGGGGAGCTCCTTTTCGACGGAATAGAAGAGGCCGCCGCCGGCGATGTTCATGAACGGCAGCCAGCTGAGCAGTTCGCCCTCAGCGAAGGTCTTGATCACCGCCAGGTGCTCCAGGCGGCTCTCGTACTTGGCTGCCTCGATCAGGGTGAGGCCCATCGGTGCTGCACTCCCGGGGCCCGGCCCCAGATCACGTCACCGGCTATTGCCATGCAGGTGAGCAGCGCAGCGGTTGTGCGACCACCGGCTCTCGATGGGGCTCCGCTCCGGCCCGACCCATGGTCGGGGGGCGCCTCAAGGGTGATACGAGCCCGCCGGTGTGGACGTTGGCTGCGCTGCGCTCCGCATCTGCGTGGTGGACGGGCCCTTGACCCGCCCCCCGCCGGCTGCGGGGTCCTACGTGGAGCCCTCCCATGGCCTCTCTCTCCTGCAAAGCCCAGCTGCAGCAGTTCTCCTGGCAGGTGCTGGAGGATCTGGCGTTCTGCAGCGCGCGCTGGCCACGGCTTGCTGAGCTGGCGGCCCAGGTGCTGTTCGAGCAGCAGGCAGCTGCCCCAGCCCTGCCGGTTGATCCAGAGCTGGAGGCGCTGCTGCCCTATTGAGGGCTGCCAGCCGGCGGGGCTCTCCGGGGCCCTGCCTTGCTGCTGGTCGCAGCCGACAAGGCCAACCGTCCGGCCAGGCGACGACAGCAAGGCGGCGATCCACCGGGACGAACGATGCCACTGGCAGAGGTTCAGCACGCGCGGGGTCCGGAGCCTCACGGTCGGCGAGGGCCTGAGCACCGCTGCCCCAGCCGTCTCGCCCTGGCAAGGATCAGGCCAGGCGCCTCTGCGAGGCGTCCTTGCCAGGTCGCTACAGCCGGGGCCTGACGCGGGTGTCCCTCGCCTTCTTCGTGATGGCCTCCTTTTCTCCCCGCTGCGAAATCCGCCAGCTGGCGGTGTTCGTCTATCCCGGTGGGATCAAGGCCCCCGATGCCGAGCGCATCACGGTCTTCTATGGCCGCCGCGGCAAGCCGGTCAAAAAGCCCCGCTTCATTCCGGCGCAGCTGGCCCATCAGCTGGCCCGCAAGCTGCAGGCCCGGCGCCTCGGCACCGTGGCGGTGCTGTGAGTCCCTGGGGCTCCGGCCTCTTGCCCCGGAGGGTCTGCGGCCCCCGGGGCTTTCGCTGCCCGACATGCGAGCAGCGGCCGGACCCTGGCCACCGGCCACACAATGCCCGCAGAAGACCGCACTTCCCATGAGCCAGCAGAGCCGCCAGCCCTCACTGCTGAACCGCATCGCCCGGGTGCTCCTGTGCCTGGTGTTCGTGAATGCCGTGATCGGCAAGCTGACGGGCTTTGCCGGTGTGGCGGGCGCCATCGCCGCCAAGGGACTGCCGCTGGCGCCGGTGCTGCTGGTGGCGGCCATGGCCCTGATGGCGGTCGGTTCAGTACTGGTGATCAGTGGCTGGAAAGCCCGACTCGGAGCCGTGCTGCTGTTGCTGTTCCTGGTGCCCACCACCCTGCTGTTCCACGGCGATGTGGCGGACAGCGGCGAACGGATTCAGCTGTTCAAGAACCTGGCGATCATGGGCGGCTTGCTGCTGGTGGCCGACCAGGACAGCAGGGGCTGAGGGGGGATTTCCCAGAACCTGAAAAATTTCCGAGGCACCCTGCGCCGCTTCCGGAAACGGGGGGAATACCCCCTGGTTTGCAGACTTCTACAGCGATCTGCGGGGATCTCCAGGGAGTTGCAGGGAGCTGATTTTGAAACGCGAATTATGAGGAGAATTCGCGATTTTTTTCACGTCAGTTTCTCCCCTTTTGAGGTGTTGATCGTTTGGACGGCGGTGTTTTCCGGTCTCCGGGCAGTTGCGAGGTTGATCGACTCGCGCGTCAGCGTCGGCGGGGTGGATTGGTTGAGCGCTGCTGTGCTCGCTCCGCTGCATCCATCCGGCGAGCCAGGC
>JBDKGF010000054.1:0-4560 GCA_039798305.1 Cyanobacteriota bacterium | reverse complement strand
GCGCCAGCTCGAGCCACGCACGCCTGAAGGCGTGCCTGGCTCCAGCAGGCGCGTGCCCCGTGTCAGGGTCCCTTGCGGGAGCGCCCAGTGGCGATCGCTAGGGTCTGGCCCGTGCTGCGCTCCCAACAGGCCCGCGTGGAGCTCTGGGCTGGTGGGCGCAAGCTCAGCGAGCTGCTGCTCGAGAACCAGCGCTACCGCCTGGGCCGGGATCCCGCCTGTGAGCTCCCCCTGGCCGAGCCGGGGCTCAGCCGGGTGCACGCCATCCTGGAGAAGCCGCGGCCCAGCGACCGCGAGTTCGCCCTCGAGGATTTCAATTCCGCCAACGGGCTGTTTCACCGGGACCGCCGCATCCGCTGGATCCAGCTGCGCGATGGCGATGCCGTACGGCTGGGCTCGCCTCTCAAGGGTGAGGCACCTGAGCTCCGCTACCACCATCCCCGCAGCCCGCTCGAGCAGGCGGCCCTGCTGCTTGGGGTGGCCGCCCTGGCCGGCTCCACCCTGCTGGTGAGCGGCATGCTCGTGGCTGCCAGCATCGGCGGCGGCTCCAAGATCCGCTCCATTTCCGGTCCGGTCAAGATCTTTTCGGCGGATGGCCGCCAGATCGATGCCCGGGAGGGATCCTCCACCGCCTTGCCCTCGCTGCGCTCGTATCCGCTGCATCTGCGCCAGGCGTTGATGGCGTCCGAGGAGGCGCGCTTCGGTTGGAACAGCGGCATTGATCTGTTCGGCACCCTGCGCTCAGCCCTGCTGGGCACCGGAGGCGGCAGTGGCCTCACGCAGCAGGTGGCGCGGATGGTGTACCCGGAGGTCGGCCGCGATGTGAGCCTCACCCGCAAGATCAGAGAGCTGTGGGTGGCGCTGCAGCTGGAGGTGGGCTTCAGCAAGAACCGCATCCTCAAGCTCTATCTCGATCGCGCCTATCTCGGCCTGGGCACCGAAGGTTTCGAGCAGGCCTCCCAGCTCTATTTCCGCAAGTCGGCCAGCGCGCTGGATGTGGGCCAGGCGGCTTTCCTGGTGGGATTGCTGCCCAGCCCGAACGGCTACAGCCCCTGCAATTCCGAGGATCCAGGAGCGGGGCTGGAGCGGCGCAATCTGGTGCTCAAGCTGATGCATGAGCAGGGCTGGCTCACGGATCAGGCGCTGATCGATGCCCAGCGGCGTCCGCTGAACATTGATCCATCGGCCTGTCGCGAATCCACCTTCAGCAGCTACCCCTTCTTCAGTGACTACGTGCTGGGGGAGCTGGAAGGCACCCGCTTCGGGCTCGATCTCAGCAGCGCCGATGCGGGCGGCAACTACGCCGTGATCAGCACGATCAGTCCCAAGCTGCAGCAGCTGGCGCAGGATCAGCTCAAGCGCTTTCTGGAGGGGCCGGCCGCGGCGGCAGGGCTCAGCCAGGGTGCCCTGATCACGGTGAACACCGCAACCGGCGACATCCTGGCTTACGTGGGTGGTGGCGACTACGGCCGCTCCAGCTTTGATCGTGTGCAGGCCCTGCGTCAGCCCGGGTCCACGTTCAAGCTGTTTCCCTTCCTGGCGGCTCTCGCGGCCGGGGTGAGCCCGGCTGACCCGGTGTCCTGTGCGCCGCTGGGGTATGTGGCTGGCTGCCGCAGTGGTGGCGGCAGCACCAGCGCGGCGGAGGGATTCGCCCGTTCCGAGAACGTGGTGGCCCTGCGCCTGGCGGAGCGGGCGGGGCTGCCGGCGGTGCTGAAGCTGGCTCGTCGCCTCGGTATCTCTACCCCGCTCGACGCCGACTACAACACGATGCTGGGTGGTCGCGAAACCTATCTCTACGAGCTGGCCCGCGCCTATGCCGTGGTGGCCAATGGCGGCCGCTCCGTGCCGATGCATGGCGTCAGCCGCATCTACGACCTCGGCATCTGCGGCTCGATCAAGAGCCTGGATCAATGCCCGGAGCGCGGCGTCACCGTGCCGATCGGCGAGCAGGGCCGTCAGCTGCTGTCGCCGGAGCTCGCAGCCACGATGGATCAGCTTCTGGCTGGGGTGGTGCAGGGCGGCACCGGCAGGGCGGCTGCGCTGGTGCCTGATGCACGCGGCAAGACGGGCACCACCAACAACGGTGTGGATGTGCTGTTTGTGGGTTACTCGCCGGCCAGCAAGCTGCTCACCGCCATCTGGATGGGCAATGACGACAACACCCCAGCGGAGGCGGCCAGTGGAGCGCTGGTGGCTGAGCTGTGGGGCCGCTACATGCAGCAGGCGGTCACAGCAGTTCCCGGATCCGGGTGATCACGGCCCAGCTCAGACCCAGCAGCAGCCCCCAGCCCCAGCTGCTGCTCAGGACCCGCTGTAGAGCACTGCTGCGTTCATCGGGGTTCTGGCGCGGCAGCTGCCAACCCAGTTGCAGTGCTCCATAAACCAGCAGCAGCACCCAGGCGGGGATCTCCAGGCCGGCGCTGCTGAAGCGCAAGACGCGCCAGTGCAGCAGGCTCAGGCCTGCCGCCAGGGCAATCAAGGCACTGATGGCGCCGGAAGCACCGCTCCAGCGGCGTGTGATCTGCCAGCGCGCGGCACACAGGGCGGCCAGCCCCAGGCAGGCCAGGGCCGTGAGGCAGTAGCGGAGGATCACCGGCCCCAGCTGCAACGGCGAATCCCCCAGCAGGATCAGCAGCACGATCAGGTTGAGGATCGCTTCGAGACCATTGGCATGAATCCAGGCCTGGCTCAGCCATTGCCAGGCCTGGCGCGGCTGCTCGGCCTCCGCGCTGGCGAGCGGCCAGCGCCGCTGCAGCCGTTTGAGCGGCCCGAGGCTGAGGGCCTGCAGCAGGGCGAGCACGACCACCAGCACAACCCCACCGCTCCAGCCCCAGCCTTCGAAGAGCGCCCGATCCAGTTCGGCTCCAACCCAGGCGAACACCAGCGCGCCAGCAGCCGAGAGGGCTAAGCCGGGGCCAAAGCGTTCGAGCTGAAGCCGCAGGCTGATGGGCTGTTGACGACCGCCAGTCGCTGTGGGTGGACTGGGCTCAGCGGGTGTTGGAGGAGCGGGTGCTGATGCCGGAGCCGCGGCAGGGCGATCGGCTGCGGCTCGATTGACTGGCGGCAGTTGTCCGGTGGCGGTCTGCAGCAGGTCCAACAGTTCCTGCAGCACAGCTGGTGCGTAGGTGGCACGCAGCTGGGCGGTGAGGCTGGCCAGGGCTGATTGCTGTTCCGCGCCTTGGCTGTGAAGCACCTGAAGCAGCAGTGGCTGACTGGCCAAATCGCGGATGGGACCGCGCAGGCCATCGTTGGCCCCCAGCGCATCCATCAGCCGGTTGGTGAGTGCCCGCGACTGGCGCAGGCCGGTGGGATCGGCTGCCAGCCACCGGTTCAGCTGCTCGCCCAAGTCGTGGCCAACACCCATACGCAGGAATCCGCAGGCAACAACAAAAAAGCGCCCCATTGGGGGCGCTGTCGATCATGAAGGGTGGCGCTGATCAGGCCTTGCTGGCCTGCACGCGGGCGCGGGCACGGGCCAGTTCCTGCTGCGCCTTGATCTTGTCGGTGCTGGAGGCCTGGCCTTCGAACTTGGCCACGGCCGCGGTTGCGGTATCCAGCTCCTTGCTGGCGGCTTCGGCGTTGATGCTGCTGCCGAGCTCGGCAGCATTGACCAACACCGTCACCTCGTCGGCATCCACCTCGGCGAAACCACCCTGGAGGGCGATGGCTTTCCAGCCATTGCCTTCACGCACCCGCAGCACACCGAAGTCGAGAGCGGTGAGCAGCGAGACGTGACCGGGAAGAATGCCGAGCTGACCTGTGGTACTGGGCAGGATCACTTCGTCGGCATTGCCGTCGAAGACGCTCTGGTCAGGCGCTAGAACGCGGAGGGTGAGAGACATGAGTTAGGGCTCCGGATCAGCCTTTGGCGTCAGCCTGGATCTTGGCGGCCTTGGCCTTCACTTCATCGATGTTGCCCACGAGGTAGAAAGCAGCTTCGGGGAGGTGATCCAGCTCACCAGACAGGATCATGTTGAAGCCCTTGATGGTGTCCTCGAGCTTCACATACTTGCCGGGCATGCCGGTGAAGATCTCAGCCACGAAGAAGGGCTGGGAGAGGAACTTCTCGATCTTGCGGGCCCGGTCCACGGTGCGACGGTCGTCTTCAGACAGTTCGTCCAGACCCAGAATCGCAATGATGTCCTGGAGCTCCTTGTAGCGCTGCAGGGTGGACTGCACGGCGCGGGCGGTGCGGTAGTGCTCGTCACCCACAACGGCGGGCTGGAGCATGGTGCTGGTGGAATCCAGGGGATCCACAGCGGGGTAGATGCCCTTGGAGGCCAGACCACGGCTGAGCACGGTGGTGGCGTCCAGGTGGGCGAAGGTGGTGGCGGGTGCGGGGTCGGTCAGGTCGTCCGCAGGCACGTAGACGGCCTGAATCGAGGTGATCGAACCTTCCAGGGTGGAAGTGATGCGCTCCTGGAGCGCACCCACGTCGGTGCCGAGGGTGGGCTGGTAACCCACAGCCGAAGGCATGCGGCCCAGCAGAGCCGACACTTCCGAGCCGGCCTGCACGAACCGGAAGATGTTGTCCACGAACAGCAGCACGTCCTGCTTGTTCAC
>JBDKGF010000053.1:0-2715 GCA_039798305.1 Cyanobacteriota bacterium | reverse complement strand
GAGCCCTGCAGATCAGCTGTTGAACTGCCGCGGTGTGGAAAACCAGCTTCTCGTGGCTTGGTGGGGCAAGGCTTGGTGCTGGCCTGGAGGCTCAGGCCTGATTCAGCACGAAGCGATAGCGCACATCGCCTTGGCGCAGCCTGGCGATCGCGTCATTGATGCGGTGCATCGGCAGGTGCTCCACCGCAGGGCGGATGTTGTGGCGCACGCAGAAGACCACCATCTTCAACAGGCTGGCGGGGGAGGAGGTGGGGCTGCCGGTGATGGAGCGGCGGGCCGCGATCAGATCAAAGGCGCCCACCTGAATCGGATCGAGAACAGCGCCCAGTTGATGCAGGCGGCCGCGCGGTGCCAGGGAAGCCATCACGTCGCCCCAGGGGAGGGCATGATTCACCGTATTGATCACCAGATCGAAGCGGCCCCCCAGGTTGCCCAGCTGCTCGAGCGCTTCTACTTGGTGAGCGCCAAAGCCACGGGCCTCCTCAGCTTTGGAGAGGTTGGTGGTGAGTGCCGTGACCTCACAACCCCACGCCCTGGCGAACTGAAGCGCCATGTGACCCAGGCCGCCGATGCCGATCACAGCCACATGGGCGGTGGGGGAGACGGCCTCATCCAGCAGCGGTGCAAACACCGTGATCCCCCCGCAGAACAGGGGGCCAGCCGCGGCGGGATCCATCCCGTCCGGCAGTGGGATGGTCCAGTCCTGGCGGGCGGTGACATGGCTGGCAAAGCCGCCTTGCCGGCCCACGATCGTGGCCTCCAGCGACGGGCAGAGGTTGCCGGTTCCCCCCAGGCATTGCGGGCAATGGCTGCAGCTGCCGCTGATCCAGCCCAGACCCCGCAGTTGACCGATCAGTCCTGGATTCACACCAGATCCCACCTGAACCACGCGCCCCACCACCTCATGGCCCGGAACCAGGGGGTAGCTGCTCATGCCCCACTCGTTATCGAGCATGGAGAGATCGCTGTGGCAGAGACCGCAGTGCAGGACCTCCAGGACGAGTTCATCGGCGGCGGGCTCGAGCAAGGGGCGCTGGGCCTGCTCCAGGCGGCCACCCGCTTCCAGGGCCTGCCAGACAGTGATCGACACAACGGGATGGCGCAGTGCCCCTCTTTTAATCACGACGGCCAGGCCGCGCTGCATTCGGCGGCGGCGAAGCGCGATCGGTCAAGGGGCCTGCCGCACCAGATTCACCTCAGATCGCGATTGCTTGCCCAGCCGCTGCGACCGATCAGCAGCACTGAAGAGCGAACCTACCCACAACCCAGCCGGGCTTTTCCACAGGTTTTCCCCATCGATCCCAACGCAGACTCAAGTGCCCGTCAGGCGGCATCGGTCTTGATCCGGAAAACGCCTCTCCCCTTGACAGCCCTGACAATAGCCATCAGCGGGGCACCGCACGACCTGGTCCCAGGCGGCAAAATCATTGCGGCGCAGTGGTTCTCCTGTTGCGACGCGCACAACGGACGCCATTCGACCTGCTTTGACGGCTGGCCTCTTCCTGTGCGCTGATGGGTGGGTCAGAGCGAGCGAGGTGCGATGCAGGCGATTCCCGACCACATGCCGGAACACGTGAGTGTGGAAAACCAGTTCCCGGCCGATCTGTTTGAGTCGATGGTCGGGTTCATTGAGCAGCATCCCCAGTGGGACCAGTACCGGCTGATGCAATCGGCCCTGGCGGGTTTTCTCTTCCAGCAGGGTTGCCAGGACAAACCTGTGGTGCGCCATTACCTCGACGGGCTGTTTCGCAAGCCTGAAACCGCGCAACGCTGAGCGCGCAGCGGCGACGCGGCCGTTCATGAAAAAGCAGGGTCACCAACCCTGCCGACCGCTCCCAGGAGCCTGATCCCCGCATTCACGCTATCGAGGCCAGGGATCATGGATCACCGCTGCGCCGGCATTCACAGAATGCCTGAAGGATGGGTAACCGATGATCACGCCAAACGGAAGAGAAGGGCGGCAATTGAAGCGTGGTCTGGCCGGTGAATCGCCACGGGAGACTGAACGCGATGCCCATGCTGTCGGTCTCCAGACCATTGGTTCCGTCGGGGAGACGATCTGGTCCGTGGCATGAGCCTGGCAAGGGATTGGCACTCACCAAGACCGTGCTGGGCTATCGCCCGTTTCAGCCTCTGGCGACGCGGTGTTGATTGCAGCACGCGCGCACTACGAGCAGGCCGAATCAGCCTCAGATCGTCTTCGAAAGCCAAAGCGAACGGACCGCAGGCTATGGTTTGAAACAATCCTTTACATCTGGATCGTCCGGCATGTTCACGCTTGAAAGGGCCGCCCAGATTTTTCCGGAAACCCGCACCGCCGACGTGGTGCCGGCGATCACGGCCCGCTTTCAGCTGCTCAGCGCCGAGGACCAGCTCGCTCTGATCTGGTACGCCTATCTCGAGATGGGCAGCACGATCACCGTTGCAGCGCCGGCTGCTGCGCGCATGCAATTCGCTGAGCGCACCCTGCAGGAGATCAAGGCGATGACCTTCGCCGAACAGAGCCAGGTGATGTGCGATCTGGCCAACCGTGCCGATACGCCGATCAGTCGCGTCTACGCCACCTGGTCAGTGAACATCAAGCTCGGGTTCTGGTATCAGCTCGGTGAGTGGATGGCCGCCGGCAGCGTGGCACCGATCCCGGAGGGTTATCAGCTGTCCGCCAACGCTTCGGCGGTGCTCTCCTCCTTGAAGGCCGTGGAGCAGGGGCAGCAG
>JBDKGF010000052.1:0-5174 GCA_039798305.1 Cyanobacteriota bacterium | reverse complement strand
GTGCCGTAGCGCTCGGCGATTTCCGAGAGGGTTTCACCGGGCTTCACCACGACCTCTCCGGCCAGGCCCGGCAGGGGCAGCAACAGGGCCAGGGCGAGTGCGGCAGCGGAGCGGCGGCGCATGGGGCGTGGGCGTTCGGCTGGAGGCACCATACGGGCCTTGGCCGGTGACGCCAGCCCTCGTTTGATAAGGCCTGGTGATCAGGCCTGGCCATTCATCCGGGGCGGGGAGGGGCGTCGGTCAGCCCAGCAGGCGCCGCACCAGCGGCAGCTTGCCGGCGTAGGGCGGGTAGCGGAACGGCACATCCAGGCGGAAGGGCCGGCGCAGCACGCTGCGTTCATGGGAGAAGGTGCGGAAGCCGGCTTCTCCGTGGTAGGTGCCCATCCCGCTGTTGCCCACGCCACCGAAGGGCAGCTCCGGCACGCCCACCTGCATCACCACATCGTTGAAGCACACCCCGCCGGAGCTGGTGCGCTGCAGGATCTGCTCCTGGGCCCCGCGTTGTTTGCTGAACAGATAGAGAGCGAGGGGCTTGGGGCGCTGGTTGATCCGCTCGATCGCCTCATCGAGGCCGCTGACGCTCAGGACCGGCAGCAGTGGGCCGAACAGCTCCTCCTGCATCAGGGGATCGTCGAGGCTCTCCACTCGGATCAGGGTGGGTGCGATGCGCCGCTGGCCGGGATCGCTCTGCCCCCCACATAGCACCTGGCCGCGGCGACGGGCCCCCTCCAGCAGGGTGTTGAGCCGCTCGAACTGGGCCTGATTCACGAGGCTGCCCAGATCTGGAGAGGCCAGGGGCTCGCTGCCGAAGCAGTGCTCGATGCGCTGACTCAGCTGCTGCACCAGAGGCGCTTCCACCGCCGCGTCCACCAGCAGGTAGTCGGGGGCGATGCAGGTCTGGCCGGCATTGAGACATTTGCCCCACACCAGTCGCCGGGCACTCACCTCCAGATCCGCATCCTTCAGCACCACCGCAGGGCTCTTGCCCCCCAGCTCCAGCGTCACCGGTGTGAGGTGGCGTGCGGCGGCTTCCATCACCAGCCGACCCACCCGTTCGCCGCCGGTGAAGAAGATGTGGTCGAAGCGCTCCTGCAGCAGCGCCTGAGCCACAGGTCCATCGCCCTGCACCACCTGCACTGTGCTGGCAGGGAAGGCTGCACCGAGGAGATCGGCGATCAGGGCGCTGGTGGCGGGAGCGTGCTCAGAGGGCTTGAGCACCACCGTGTTGCCCGCGGCCAGGGCGCTCACCAGGGGCTGCAGGCTCAGCAGGAAGGGATAGTTCCAGGGCCCGATCACCAGCACGCAGCCGAGTGGCTCGCGGATCACTTCGGCCCGGCCCGGCTGCATGAACACCGGCAGCCCCACGGTCCGTGGGGCCATCCAGCGGCGCAGACGGCTGCGCACCAACTGGATTTCCTGCTGCACGGCCACCAGCTCGAAGTAAGCCTCCACAGGCGGTTTGCCCAGATCGCTGGCCAGAGCGTTGAGCACCGCATCACGCCGCTCCGCGATAGCCCGCTCCAGGCGGTTGAGCTGCTCAAGCCTCCAGGCACGCGGGCGTGTTTCGCCAGCGCTCACGGGCTGGCGCATGGCGGCGATCGAAGTGGAGACCAGCATGGAAAGCTTGTTTCAGGCCGGGCTCAACCCAGCCATTCCTGCTCAGGATGCTGTCGCAGATGCTGGCGGACCTGCTGCTGCAGCGCTCTGATCAGGGCCTGCACGGTCTGTTGATCGCTGAGGTCGCGGCGCAGCAGGATCAGGTCGCGGCCGCCCGGATGGCGCAAGAGAGGGAGCTCCACAAGATCAGGAGTGGCTGTGACGGCGGTCGGATCGGCGCGGGTGATCACCGCCAGATCAAGCACGCGCTCCTCCAGAAGCCGTTCCACATGCAGGGGGTCGGCATCGTTCTGCACCAGGGTGGGCTGCTGGGCGCCGCTCACCTGGCTGGCATGGCCGCAGGCGAGCCAGCGGGGTTCGGCGGGCGCTGTCTGCAGCCGGATCCACTGCGACGATTGCCTGAGGCCCTCCAGCAGTGTCTGATTGGCGCTGGCCCGGTAGCGGCCGTTGTTGTGTTTCCGGAACTCCAGGCCGAGGCGGCGGCTCACCTGGCGGTAGATGCGGGAGATCGAACTCTGATCGCGCCGGGTGATCTGGGCCACCGTGCTGGTGCTGGCGGTGATTTCCAGCAGATCGAGCACGGGTAATCCGTCGAACAGGATGTCGGCCAAGGGAAGGATCCGCCCCTATGCAAAATCTGCAAGCAGGGGGTGGTTGAGCTCAATCCCCAGTGGTGGGTAGGGCCTGATCGATGTTTTCAGGGCCAGGCATGGCGGGAAAGAGCAACTGCAGCGCCGCACCGCCCCGGGCGCTCGTGCCGCACCGAAGCACGCCGTGGTGGTTCTCCATGGTGGTGCGCACCACGAAGAGCCCAAGCCCGCTGCCGCTGGTCTTGGTGGTCTGCAGGGGGGTGTCGTCGAGCACCGCCGGCGGTAGCCCGGGGCCGTTGTCCTCGACTGACAGGCACCACAGCCCGTCCTCAGCCACCAGGCTGAGACGCACCCAGGCATCCAGCCCGGCACCCTCGCTGAGGGCTTCAGCCGCGTTGCGCAGCAGGTTCACGATGGCGATCTGGATCTGTACGGCATCGCCGTCCACCCAGGCCGGCTCCTGCTGGCGCTCCAGCGCTGCGCTGTCCACCCCGATGCGGCTCAAGGGTCCGCTTGAGCGGGCATAAAGCAGCGCGCTCTGCGCCACCTCTCGCAGATCCAGTCGCTGATGGTCTGTTTGCACGTTGCGGAGCAGGGCGCGCATCGTTTCGATCGTGAGCACCACCCGATCCGCCTCATGGCGGATGCTCTGCAGCTGGGCCTGCCAGGCTTCGGGCAGTGCGGGGCTGCCGGGCTTTTTGCTGCGCTCCAGCAGCAGCTGGCTGTTGAGCAACAGCACGCTCAGGGGTTGGTTGATCTCATGGGCCACGGCGGCGGCCTGCAGGCTGCTGCGCAGCTTGTCCTTGAGCAGGGCCAGGGTCTGCGCGTCCCTGAAGCGCTCCCGTTCCTGTGCCTCCCGCAGGTTGTTGGTGAGCATGTTGTAGCGCTCCACCAGCTCGCTGATGGCATCGTTGAGCGCGATCAGTTCCTCGCCCGCGCTGCCGCTCAGGCCGCTGTTGAAGTGGAGGCTGTCCCCAGGTGCTGGATTGGGAGCCGCCAGGGCTTCCCCCAGTTGACGGGAGGCGGATTCCAGTTGATTGAGCGGATCGAGCAGCGCCCGGATCTGGCGGCTGATCAGCACCACGGCACCGGCCAGTGCCGCTGCTGCAGCGAGCAGCGATACCATACTGCTGCGTTCGGCTGCGGTGCTCGTGGGGCCCGCCGCCAGAGCTGTGAGCAGCGTCCAGTTCAGTCCCTCGTCCTCACCCCATGGGCTGGCCTGCAGCGTGTAGGCCTGACCCTGCACACGCACGCGCACCGGCGGGCTGAGGCGGCCGCTCCGGCGCGCTGCGGACGCGAATGCCTGGCTCAGTTCCTTAATCAGGGGATCGCCCAGCTCGCGCAGGTTGGCGCGTTGCACCCTGCCCTGCCGCCGGGTCAGGGTGAGCTCGGGGCGTGAGCAGGCCACCAGATCGCCGTTCGGTTCCACGATCACGGCAATGCCCTTGCGTTCTTTCCACACGCCCTGCAGCCAGGTGCTCAGCTGGCTGAGCACCATGTCCACCCCCACCACGCCCTTGAGGGTGCGATCCGGGCTGAACAGCGGCGCGTTGTAGGAGATGGAGAACACCTCCGGTTGGTCTTCCCAGGCATAGATCGAGCTCCAGCTGGGCTTGCCCGCTCGGACTGTGTCGACGTACCAGGCCTCTTCGTGGGTGGCTGTCATGCCGGGGATCCGCTCCAGCAGCGCGCCGCGCTGGCCGTTTGCGTTCATGGCGTATACGGCCATGGAGCCCCGGCCGCTGCGGGGTGTGTCTTCGTTGAGCCGCAGAGCGCCCTCGGCCGTGCGCTCCAGACCCACAAAGGCTCCGTCGGCGCTGCCGATGTTGATGTAGTCCACCGGGAAGACCTTCATCTGGTTCCAGAACCGCTCCGCGATCGCGGCGACATCCCGTTCGCGCGCCGGATCAGCCTTCAGCCAGTTGAGGTTGAGGGTGTTGATCCAGATCGGGTAGCTGAGCTTGCTGGAGAGGCGAATGGAGAGATCCACCACCGACGCGTTCTGGCGATACACCTCGCTGAGCTCCAGGCCGCTGCGCCGCCCGAGGCTGTAGCTGAGCAGGCTGAAGCCGCCGGTGACCAGCAACAGTTGCACCGCACTCACCGTGGCAAGCCGGTTGGCGAGCTGCCTGGGGCGCGGCAGAGCTCGTTGCAGGCGCAGGCTGAGCATTCAGCCCTCCGTTGTGCCCAGGCGACCCAGCAGCGAGGCCTGCCGCACTAGCTCTGAGCCACTCACCCCGAGCTTCTGGGCGATCGCCTTGCGGTGCGTCTCCACGGTGGCCACCGAAAGGCCGGAGGTGCGCGCGATCTCCTTGTTAGTGAGGCCCTGGCCGATCAGGCCGTAGATCTCCCGCTGCCGGGGCGTCAGGGGAGCCGTGCTGTGTGGCAGGCAGCGCTCCAGGACCCGGGTGAGTTGCGCGAAGGCTGAGGTTTTGTCGACCACACCTGCGATCAGCGGTTGCAGCGAAGCCGGGCAGACGAAGCTGCTGGCCTGGCCGGAGAGCACCACCACCTTGGCGTTGGGCTGAGATGCGGCCAGCGTCTGTGCCACGGCCAGGCCATCACCATCTGGAAGAGCCAGATCGAGGATCAGCAGGTCGGGTGGGTCGTCGCCGCTGCAGAGGGCAATGGCATCGGCCTGGCGGGTGGCCGTAGCCACCACGTGGAGGCCAGGCATGGCCTCCAGCATCGAGCGCAGCAGCTGGAGGAACATCACCTGGTCTTCCACGATCAGGCAGCGCAGGGCCTCAGGAGGCGCTGGTGGTGATGTGGTCATCCAGCGAATTCGCGGCGAAAGCTGAGCAAAATCTGCCCAGTCGCGACGATTTTGCTCAGCTTTCAGCTGTTTTTGAAAGCCCTTGACGAGACTTGAACTCGTGACCTCTCCCTTACCAAGGGAGTGCTCTACCGCTGAGCTACAAGGGCATGTGGAAGGTGGGCCGGGCTGGATTTGAACCAGCGTAGGCA
>JBDKGF010000051.1:0-3757 GCA_039798305.1 Cyanobacteriota bacterium | reverse complement strand
CGCTGCAGGAGGTGCCGGAGCGGCGGCTGCCTCTGTCGGTGAGGGTGTCGGGTAGGGCCGGTGAACCGCTGCTGGTCGAAGTCCTGGATGGCACGAGCCGCGTGCTCTCCGAGCAGCCGCTCGAACCGGCCCTTGGCGCCGCCCTTGATGCGGAGCGTCTGCGGCAGCAGCTGGGCCGGCTCGGCGGCACCCCCTGGCAGCTCGATCAGCTGGAGATTGACCTCGAGGGGGAGCTGTTTCTGCCCGTGGCGCAGCTCAACCAGCTCCGCCGCCGTCTGGTGGATCAACTGGCTGAGCGCTCCACTGCTGAACCGGCGGTCTCACCATCGGGTTTCCGCTCCGAGGCGGCGGTTGCTGCGGTGTTGGAGAAGTTGCTGGCAGCACCGGCGCCGGCGCGCGGCATCTGCACTGAAGCGTCGCAGCAGCCGGAGCCGCACCTCTCTGTGTTGGTCCGCAGCCTTGAGCAGCTGGAGGCGCTCAAGGGCCTGCCGCTTCAGCGCGTGATCGTTGATCTTGAGCACCCCCGTCAGCTCCGAGAAGCGGTGCAGAGCGGCCGTGGCTGCTGGCCCGGTGGTGTGTGGGCGGCCGGCCAGCGCATCTGCAGGCCGGATGAAGCCTGGAGCCTGGAGCCGCTGCTGCGCTCCGGCGCTGATGGTTTTCTGGTGCGCAATGCCGATCAGCTGGAGCGGCTCACGCCCGTCGCGCCCTGCCAGGGGGATTTCTCACTCAACGTGGCCAATCCGCTCTCGGCCCGTTGGTTGTTCCAGCGCTGGGGGCTGGAGCGCATCACCGCCAGCTACGACCTTGCCCTCGATCAGCTGCTGGCGTTGGTGCGTGGCTGTCCTGCCAACAGCGTGGAGATCACCCTGCACCAGCACATGCCGCTCTTTCATATGGAGCATTGCCTGTTCTGCGCCTTTCTGTCGGAGGGGCACGATCACACCGATTGCGGGCGCCCCTGCGAGAGCCACGAGGTGCTGCTGCGGGATCGCAGCGGCGCCGAGCATCCGCTGCGGGCCGACCTGGGCTGCCGCAACACCCTGTTCAACGGCCGCGCCCAGACGGCTGCCGAAGCGATTCCTCAGTTTCTGAAGGCGGGTGTGCGCGATTTCCGCGTCGAGTTGCTGCAGGACAACGCTGCCGACAGCCGCCGCCGCGTGGAGCTCTATCTCCAGGCGCTGGCGGGTGAGATCAGCGGCCGGGCCGTGTGGCAGCAGGAGCAGCTGGAGAGCCGGCTTGGCGTGACCCGCGGCACGCTGGCTGAGCGCCGATGAAACAGCAGGTCTCTGCAGGCGCTGCGATAGATTCTCTTAACGCACCGTAGGGGTCAAGGGTCTGGGTTGTGGTCGTTGTTCATCAACGCCTCACATCCTTCAGACCACGCTGCAGGAGATACCAGCACTGATCGCTCCGCTTTCGGCCATGCGATCCGGCTCAGGGGTTTCAGCCACCGTTCCCACGCCAACGCCTGCGGCGTGCGCCATCGAGATCACAATCAGCACCACCATTTATGAGCGGCGAGCATCCGGGAACCCCGATCCGCAATATCGCAATCATTGCCCACGTTGACCACGGCAAAACCACCCTGGTGGATGCGCTGCTGGCTCAGTCCGGCATCTTCCGCGACAACGAGGCCGTCCCCACCTGCGTGATGGACTCCAACGACTTGGAGCGCGAGCGCGGCATCACGATCCTCTCCAAGAACACCGCGGTGGACTACGAGGGAATCCGGATCAACATCGTGGATACCCCCGGTCACGCCGACTTCGGCGGTGAGGTGGAGCGGGTGCTCGGCATGGTGGATGGCTGTCTGCTGATCGTGGACGCCAACGAGGGGCCGATGCCCCAGACCCGTTTCGTGCTCAAGAAGGCCCTGGAGAAGGGCCTGCGTCCGATCGTGTTCGTGAACAAGATCGACCGCGCCCGGGTGGATCCCGAGCAGGCCGTCGACAAGGTGCTCGATCTGTTCCTCGAGCTGGGCGCCGACGACGACCAGTGCGATTTCCCCTACCTGTTCGGCAGCGGCATGGGCGGCTACGCCAAGCCGGACATGAAGACCGAGAGCGACAACATGCGGCCGCTGTTCGACGCGATCCTGCGCCATGTTCCGCCGCCGGTGGGTGATCCCGAGAAGCCCCTGCAGCTGCAGGTGACCACCCTCGACTACAGCGATTTCCTCGGCCGGATCATGATCGGCCGCATCCACAACGGCACGATCAAGGCCGGTCAGCCCGTGGCGCTGCTCCGTGATGACGGCAGCGTGAAGCGGGGCCGTATCAGCAAGCTGCTCGGCTTCCAGGGCCTGCAGCGCGTGGAGATCGAGCAGGCCCGCGCCGGCGATCTGGTGGCCGTGGCCGGTTTCGATGAAGTGAACATCGGCGAAACCATTGCCTGCCCGGATGAGCCCAAGGCGCTGCCGCTGATCAAGGTGGATGAACCCACCCTGCAGATGACCTTCGTGGTCAACGACTCACCTTTCGCGGGTAAGGAAGGCAAGTTCGTGACCAGCCGCCAGGTGCGCGATCGCCTCAATAAAGAGCTGCTCACCAACGTGGCGCTGCGGGTGGAAGACACCGACTCCCCCGACCGCTGGGCCGTGAGCGGCCGCGGTGAGCTGCACCTGGGCATCCTGATCGAAACGATGCGCCGCGAGGGTTATGAGTTCCAGGTGAGCCAGCCGCAAGTGATCTTCCGCACCATCGACGGCACTCCCTCCGAGCCGTTTGAAACCCTGGTGCTGGATGTGCCCGAGGAATCCGTGGGCGCCTGCATCGAGAAGCTCGGCATCCGCAAGGCCGAGATGCAGAACATGGAGAACACCAACGACGGCCGCACCCAGCTGGAGTTTGTGGTGCCCTCCCGCGGCCTGATCGGCTTCCGCGGTGAGTTCATCCGTGCCACCCGCGGCGAAGGGATCATGAGCCACTCCTTCCTCGACTACCGCCCGATGCAGGGTGACTTCGAAACCCGTCGCAACGGTGTGCTGATCGCGTTCGAGGAGGGAACCGCCACCTTCTATGCCCTCAAGAACGCCGAGGATCGCGGCCAGTTCTTCATCAGCCCCGGCACCAAGGTGTACAAGGGCATGCTCGTGGGTGAGCACAACCGTCCGCAGGATCTGGACATCAACGTCTGCAAGACCAAGCAGCTCACCAACATGCGCTCCGCCGGCGCTGAAGAGCTCGACACCCTGCAGGCCCCGATGCAGATGACCCTCGAGCGTGCCCTGGAGTACATCGGCCCCGACGAGATGCTCGAGGTGACCCCCGAGTCGATCCGTCTGCGCAAGCTGCCGGCCAAGAAGCCGGCCCGCCGCTGATCCCTCCCTTGACGGAGCCTCCCTCCGAGGAAGCCAGCCTGATGGTCGACCCCCGCTTCGGGGAGGCCGTCAGGCTTTTCAATGCCGGGGAGTGGTACGCCTGTCACGACGGCTTTGAGGAGCTCTGGCATGAAACCCAGGGTCCCTGCCGCAAAGTGCTGCAGGGGATCCTGCAGATCGCCGTGGCCCACCTCCACCTCGAGCGCGGGAACCGCCGCGGAGCCACGGTGCTGCTCGGGGAGGGTCTGGGGCGCCTGCACAACGCAGGGCCGGCGCAGCTCGGCCTGGATCTTGAACAGCTGCGCCTGCAGGCACGGGCCCGTCTGCAGGCGTTGCAGCAGGAGCAGGACCCCACCGACCTGCCGCTGCCCCACCTCCATGCCGTTTGCGCAGATGCCTGATGGGCCAGGCGAACTGAGCGATACGATGGCTTCACTC
>JBDKGF010000050.1:0-2747 GCA_039798305.1 Cyanobacteriota bacterium | reverse complement strand
GGTTCTCCGCCGGTGAGCCGCAGGCTGTGGGCCCCCAGGGCCACCGCCGCCTGCACCACCGCGCCTCGTTGCTCGAGCGTGAGCAGGCCTGGAGGTTCCTGCCCATCCGGCAGGCAATAGGGGCAGGCCAGATTGCAGCGGGCCGTGAGCGAGAGCCGCAGCACCCCGAGCGGCCGGCCGAGCCCGTCGGTGGGTGTGGCCTGTGGCGTGGCCTTGGGGGTCACAGCTCGGCAGGGCTGTTCACGTTGCGGATCGCGCCAGCGGGGAGGGGCACCGGGTTGCAAGGTTGGCTGTCCAACCATCGCAGCAGACGGCGCTCTCCGTTGCTGATCGCTGCGGCCAGGGTGCTTCGGATGGGCGCCGGGCTCGGGTAGATCCCCAGTAGGGGTTGGCGGCGTTCACCGTCGTGGGCCAAGTGGATCCGCAGCGGGGCCTTTGCAGCGGCATCGAGCAGGTTGTGGAGCGCGGCGGTGTTGAGGTGGGGCATGTCCACTGGTGCCAGGAGCAGCCGCTCATCTGGATACCTCTCCATCAGCCGGTGCAGTGCCAGAAGCGGCCCCTCCCAGGGGGGTGGTTCGGCCAGGGCTTCCAGGTGCGGCAGCTGCAGTGCCTCAGCCAAGGCTTGATGCTGCGGCCAGCGGCTCAGCAGCGTGATTGGTGCCTCCAGCTCCGCCAGCAACCGCAGGGTGTGCTCCAGCCAGGTGCCACCTGCGGGATGAGGCAGCAGTGCTTTGTCCTGTCCCATGCGCTGGCTGGCGCCACCGCTGAGCAGGCAGCAGCGCAGGGGTGGCAAGGGCTCGGATTGCAGCGTTGGCATCTCAGGTTTGGTAGCGGTCGTCACAGGGTTGTGTCAGGCGCCTTGATCCAATGGCTGCCGCGATACCCGCCCCGCTGAACGCTCCTCACGTCGCCACGGCTGCTGTTGCCGCTGATCCTGGCTCCCAGGTAGCCCGGGCGCAGTGCCCCTACTGCGGTGTGGGTTGCGGTCTGGAGCTGAAGCCACCCAGGGAGGCAAGCGATCCCCAATGGACAGCCCGCGGTGATCGCCACCATCCCTCCTCCCTTGGTCAGGTGTGCGTCAAGGGCGCCACGGTGGGCGAAACCCTGCACCACAACCGCCTCACCACACCGTTGTGGCGCGAGAGCCTCGATCGGCCGTTCTCACCGATCAGCTGGGAGCGGGCCTTCGATTTGTTGGTGGCGCGCATTCGATCCACGCTCGCCCAACAAGGCCCCCAGGGCCTGGCGATCTACGGCTCCGGTCAGTTCCTCACCGAGGACTACTACGTGGCCAACAAGCTGCTCAAGGGTGCCCTGGGCAGCAACAACTTCGATGCCAACTCGCGCCTGTGCATGAGCTCGGCTGTGGCCGGCTATGCCCGCAGCCTCGGCTCCGATGGCCCCCCCTGCTGCTACGACGACCTCGACCACGCCGATCTGGTCTTTTTGATCGGTACCAACACTGCTGAGTGCCATCCGGTGCTGTTCCAGCGCTTGCTCAAGCGCAAGCGCAAACAGAAAGAGGCCCTGCGCCTGGTGGTGGTGGATCCGCGCACCACCGCCACTGCGGATCCGGCGGATCTGCATCTGGCGATCCGCCCAGGCACCGATCTGGTGCTGCTGCAGGGCATCGGCCATCTGTTGCTGGAGCTGCAGGCCCTCGATCAGCGCTTCATCGACGACCACACGGAGGGCTTCGCTGAGCTCAAGGAGCTGTGGCAGCAGTGGACGCCGCAGCGGGTGTGCGATCTCTGCGGTATCACCGAAGCCGACCTTCGCCAACTGGCTCAGTGGTGGGCCGGGGCCGCGGGGGTGCTCAGCCTCTGGTCGATGGGGGTGAACCAGAGCAGCGAGGGCACGGCCACGGTGGCCGGGATCATCAACCTGCATCTGGCCACCGCTCAGATCGGCCGCCCCGGTGCAGGCCCCTTCTCGCTCACGGGTCAGCCCAATGCGATGGGCGGCCGCGAGGCCGGAGGCCTGGCGCAGCTGCTACCCGGTTATCGCTTTGTGGCCAACCCCGAGCACCGCGCTGAGGTGGAGCGCCACTGGGGGTTTGCGGCCGGCTCGATTGCCCCGGCGCCAGGCCTGGCGGTGTGGGATCAGATCGAGGCGATGGAGCGCGGCGAGCTTGGGTTGTGGTGGGTGGCCGCCACTAATCCGTTGGTGAGCATGCCGGCCCTGGATCGGGTGCGCGCTGCTGCCGCCAGCTGCCCGCTGGTGGTGCTGAGTGAGGCCTATGCCGGCACCGAAACCGCCGAGGTGGCCCATCTGCTCTTGCCGGCAGCCCAGTGGAGCGAAAAGAGCGGTGTGATGACCAACTCGGAGCGGCGGGTCACCCTCTGCCCGGCCTTCCGTGAGCCCCCCGGTGAGGCCCGGCCCGATTGGGCGATCTTTGCGGAGCTGGGCCGGCGGCTCGGGTTTGAGCAGCAGTTCAGCTATGGCTCCGCCGCAGAGGTGTATGCCGAGTTCACGGCGCTCACCGCCGGCCGGGTGTGTGATCTGAGTGGGCTCAGTCATGCGCTGCTGGCGGAGCATGGCCCGCAGCAATGGCCCTTCCCCGCCGGCGGCGAGCCGGGTACGGGTGCGCCGCGGCTGTACACCGATCACTGTTTCCCCACGGCCACGGGCAAGGCGCGCTTCTTGGCCGAGCAGCCCTTCGGATTGGCGGAACCCCCCTGCGAGCAGTACCCGCTGGTGCTCACCGTGGGCCGTTACCTCGGCCATTGGCACACCATGACCCGCAC
>JBDKGF010000049.1:0-4558 GCA_039798305.1 Cyanobacteriota bacterium | reverse complement strand
CCAACTGCTGGAGGAGGCGGGGGACACGGTGGGGTTGCGCAGCTGGAAACAGCGGGGAGCACGCAGCGAGGGCACCGGCGGCGGCAACCATCTGCTGCTCGGGGGGCCGAGCCTCGACGATCACCCTTTCTTTTCTCGCCCGGCCTGGCTGGTGGGGCTGCTGCGTTACTGGCAGCACCACCCCTGCCTGGCCTATCTGTTCAGCGGCCAGAGCGTCGGGCCTGCCTCCCAGGCGCCACGCCCCGATGAAGGCAGCGCCGGTCTGCTGGATCTGCAGTTGGCCCATCAAACCCTGGAGCAGCTTCCGCCCGGCGACCAGCGGGTGGCGATCGGTGAAACCCTGCGGCACCTGCACGCCGATCGCAGCGGCAACACCCACCGCAGCGAGATCAGCCTCGACAAGTTCTGGAACCCTGCCTGGACGGCCGGCTGCCAGGGGCTGCTGGAGTTCCGCGCCCTGGAATCGCTCCCCGATCACCGCTGGACCAGCACCGTGGCGCTGTTGTTCCGCGCCCTGGCGGTGCGGCTGCTGAACCCGCAGCACCGGCCCGGGGCCCTGCGACCCTGGGGAGCGGAGCTGCACGATCGGGCCCTGCTGCCCTCCGCCCTCTGGGCCGACCAGGAACTGGTGCTGGCCGACCTGACTGCCGATGGATTGCCCCTCGATCCCACCCCCCTGCGGGCCATCTGGCAGTGGCGCTTCCCCCAGCTGCTGCACTGGCAGCAGGGGCAGGCCGAGCTGAGCATCCGCCAGGCCCTTGAACCCTGGCCCCTGCTCTGCGACACACCCGTGGAGGGCGGCACCACCAGCCGCTTTGTGGACAGTTCGCTGCGACGCTTCGAGCTGATCGCGAATCCCAGCTTCCGGCAGAACTACCGGCTGGTGCTCCAGGGCCGCCCGCTCCCGTGGCCGCGCAACCCTGAGCATCCGGTGGCGGTGCGCTTCCGCCAGGAAGCACTGTTTCCCTGCCTGCACCCCTGCCTGCCGGTGGATGTTCCCCTGCAGCTGGAGCTGCACAACGCCGACGGCGGAACGCCCTTGGCGCGGTGGCAACTGCTGCACGAGTCCAGCGGTTTTGAGCTCCTCACCGAAACTGCGGACGAACTGGCCGTGGCCGGCTCCGAGCCAACCTGCCCTTCAACACCGCTGCACGGAGCCGGGGATCACTGCAGCACAGTGGATCTCCGCCTCTGAATCAGCTGAAATCCGAAGGAAATCGGGTACCGGTTTCAGCTTTTGCTCCCAAGTCTCAAGATTGATTGCGTGCGCAAAAACACACATGCCAGCCCGGCTTGAGCAGACGTAGAAACTGATCAGTACGGAGCAGATCCATGGGCGGCCAGCTGCACCTTGTCGGGCTCACAGGCGATGGATGCCGGATTGCACGCGACGGTGCCGGCGGCTATGTGGTGAACCATATCGAGGTGGAGGGCGCCTGGCAGCGGGTCGCCAATCTGCCCGCTGCCTACGCCGTCTGCGAGCGCTTCAACCAGCGCGATGTGATTCCCCTGCCCCGCCGCCGCGAACAGGCCTGAGGCCGCTGGTTACCAGCTCACGCCGTGCAGCTTGGGCAGGGGTGCTGTTTTGAAGGTGGTGGCAAACAGCCGCGGAATCAGGCGGCTGTTGTACACGCGAAACTCGCGCACCACACTGGCGCCCTGCTCGCGCACGGCCTGATTGAGCACCACCGATCCGTCCGGATCCGACACTGAGCGGTGAAAGGTGCCGGGCGGGATGCGGAGGATGTCGCCGCCGGTTTCCAGGCGAACAATGTGATACGGGTAGTTCCAGCCGAAATTCACCAGATAAAAGGTGCGGCCACCGTGCAGAGCCAGCAGGTTGTCTTCCTGGTGGGGGTGCAGATAGAACTGCCAGGCACCGGTGCTCTCCTCATCCGGCGGACTCACGGCAGGGCCGGAGTGAATCACCAGATCACGGGCATTGGATGCGGCAACCGTTATGTCGAAGAAGCGCACCGCGGGAGTATCGCGGAACTTCTCGTAAGGGATGAGCTCAAACATCGGAGATCGCTCCGAAGCGATGGACTCCCGCGATCGACGCTCACGCTCGCGTGAATCCTGCTGCAGGGGAAGAGCTGACATGGCGAAGCAACCGGCGGGGACAGTGGGATTGGCCAATGAACCGCACTTGCCGGTGCTTCAACGTTCGCAGCACTACGTAATCAACCTTTCCATAGACCAGTGCTTCAGGTGGTTTTGCCGTTCGTAGCTTTGGTTACCTGTTTGCACCGATGGTGATGACGGCTCCAGCCAGCAGCTGCACCCATCAGGCCTGGCGCTCCGGGGTGACGAGCGCTGCTTTCAGTGCTCGCAAACAACAAGCGTTGGTGCTGTTGCTGGCACAACAGCTCAGCGAAACCCAGTTCCGGCTGGCTGATCGCCCTGGCAGCGAGCGGCTCTGGCAGGAAGTGGCGGCACTGGAGATCGATCCGGATCGGATCGTGCACCTGATGTACAGCGGCCTCGATGGGAGCGACCGGCCCGCGCTGATCGCGGAAGACGATGCCTGGATCCGCCGGACCACCCAGGCATCCCAACGCCGTTGGGGCCTGCTGCATCTGCACCGCAACCGCCGGGCGCTGCGGCCCGCGCCAAGCCTCAACCCTGTTTGAGCGGGATCGGCATCTCCACCGCCGCCGGTTCCGGCGCACAGCTCTCCACCCGCTGATTCACCACTTCACCGATCACCACGATGGAGGGGGAGGCGAGATCAGCCTGGCGCACGGCCGCGGCCAAGCCCTGCAGATCAGCGATCACAGCACGCTGACCGCGCACGGTGCCCTGCTGCACCGCGGCGGCTGGGGTGGTGGGAGCCAAACCACCCGCGATCAACTCCTCACAGATGTGGGGCAGATTGTGCAGCCCCATGTAGATCACCAGCCCGTCGCTGCTGCGAGCCAGGGCCCGCCAATCCACGCTGGGGCGACCCTTGTCGATCTCCTCGTGACCGGTCACGAAGGTGACCGAACTACCGGCGCGGCGGTGGGTCACCGGGATGCCCACATAGGCGGGGGCGGCGATCCCCGCCGTCACACCCGGCACCACTTCCACAGGCACGCCGTGGCGCTCCAGATGCGCCGCCTCTTCTCCACCACGGCCGAACAGGAAAGGATCTCCTCCCTTGAGCCGCACCACACAGCGGTGCCGGCCCGCCAGCTCCACCAGCACGGCATTGGTGCTCGGCTGGGGCACGGAGTGATGGCCGCGCCGTTTCCCCACGAAGTGCTTCTCGGCCGTCTCCGGCACCAGGGCCAACACCTCACGGGGCACGAGCGAGTCGTACACCAGGGCATCGCAGCTGCTCAGCAGCCGATGGGCCTTGAGGGTGAGCAGATCGGGATCACCGGGGCCGGCCCCCACCAGATAGACCTTGCCGGTGGGTTCAACAGGAGCGCTCATGGCAACGCCTCCAACTGGGTGAGCAGAAAATCACGCACAGGAGGCAGATCCAGCAGCGGGGGCAGCACCTCAACCGATGCCGCTCTTGCGCCCATGTTGAGGGATTCACTGAGCCGATTGGGAGCGAGGGTGAGCGGGGCCAGCAGAGCCGACTGCTGGAGCTGGGCAGCCAACGCGGTGTGGGGATCGCTGTAGGGGGCAGCCACGCCGCGATACCCCACCACAGCAGCCAGGTGCTCGAGATAACGGGCACTCAGGGCACCTTGCAGGGGGTGATGCAGCCAGACCAACGGCCGCTCAGCAGCCCGCTCAGCCCAGAGATCCGCCAGCAGGCGCTGCCAATGAGTCCAGGCACCCAGAAATGGCAGCCGCCGCACCGTCACTTCAGCCGGCTCGATGGGGAACTGGGCAGCCCGTTGCCGCCACAGGCCGGCGAGAGCAGGGATGTCGCTGCGGACATGATCACCGGGGAGCAGCAGCAGGGGCACCAGGGTGATGGAGCCGGCACGCCGGGCCGCCAGCCAGAAGCGGCCATCGCCTTCGGGTGGGGCAGCCGTGAGGGCCTGAACCAGCACCGGTGCCGAACGGCGCCGCTCCAGCTCAGCCGCCAGCTGCTGCAACACCTCCGGAATCACCCCGGCCTGACGGCCGTGCACCACCAGCACCAGGGGTACGCGCTGCAACCGGCGGCGCCACCGCTCGGCCACGTCCGGCGCCAGGGCTCGGCCCTGCAGCTGCCGCAGCCGCTGCTGCCCGTCGGGCAAACGGCCGAGCAGGTCCACCGCCTGGGCTGCGAGGCCAGGATCGAGATCGGCGACAAGCTGCTGCAACCCCTCGGCCAGGGGGGCCAGCGGCCAGGCCGACAGACCCGGCGCCAACCCTTCCAAGGCCGCGCGGCGCCAGGCCTGCGGCAGCGGCGCCTGGGCCAGGCGCAGCAGCAGGGTTGCGTCCTGGGGTTGGCGTTGTTGCCCAAGGAGGGGCAACAAGCGCAGGGCATCCGCCTGGGCGGGATCGGCCGGATCCACACCATCCACAACCAGGCGCAGGCGGGCCGCCACCCGCTCATCGCGGAAGTAGCCGAGGATTTCCAGCCAGGGCAACGACGGCGGCTGGGCCAGCAGCGGCTCCAGCCAGGCCT
>JBDKGF010000048.1:0-3514 GCA_039798305.1 Cyanobacteriota bacterium | reverse complement strand
CCTGGCCGAAATGGCGTTGCAGCCAGGTGAAGGCCTCGGCTTCGCGGCGATCGATGCCGCCATCGCCGTTGCGGTCGGCCTGCTCAAAGAAACGGGCGGCCCGTTCGCCGCGCGTGCCCTGAGCCGGGGTGAGGTCTTCTGGCCCGAGATAGCCGCGGCGGCGGCTGTCGAGGCGCTCGAAATGGCGCTCGAGATAGGGCTGGCCCTGCACCTCCTGTCGTTGCAGGCGCTGGTCGTTGTTGCGGTCGAGCCGCTCAAACAGCAGCCGCATGCGCTGCTGGTAGCTCTGCTGTTCCGCCGCGGTCTGGGCCCAGGCGCCAGCGCCCATGCCCAGGCTGATCGCCAGGGCCAGGTGCCCCCCTCTGTGCAGCATCCGGCGCATGCCTCAAGGCTATGGAGCGCTGGCCGCTGTCAGCCGCTGGCGGCACCACCAAGCTGTGACCAGATCTGTCTGACGCGGCCTGGGCGCCCGGATCTCCATACAGTCGGCCCAGGCCCTTGGCACCCTCGATGGCTGTTGCGTCCCGCTCGGCTCCCGCGCGCATCTGGGTGGTGGACGACGATCCCGAGCAGCGGCGTCTGCTGGGCACCTACCTCACCGATCAGGGCTACGACGTGCGTTGCCTCAGTAGCGGCGAGCAGCTGATGGCCCGGCTCGCGGGACAGCGCCCTGATCTGGTGGTGCTCGATGTGATGCTCCCCGGCGACGACGGCCTCACCCTGCTGCGTCGTCTGCGTGATGGTGGTGACGATCTGCCCGTGGTGATGCTCACCGCCCGCGGCGATGGCGTGGATCGGATCATCGGTCTGGAGCAGGGCGCCGACGACTACCTCGGCAAACCCTTTCTGCCCCGCGAGCTCACCGCCCGCATCGAAGCGGTGCTGCGGCGCCGCGTTGCCCTGCCGGCCGGAACGCCGCTGGCGGAAGGGCAGCTGGTGGAATTCGGCGACAACCGCCTCGATCTGGCGGCCCGCAGCCTGGAGCGGGCGGGTGCTCCGGTGGTGATCACCAGTGGTGAATTCAGTCTGCTTTCGGCCTTTGTGCAGCATCCCCACCGGCCCCTGTCGCGCGAACGGCTGATCGAGCTGGCCCGCGGTCCCGGCTCCGACACCGACAGCCGCAGCATGGACGTGCAGGTGTCGCGCGTGCGCAAGCTGGTGGAGCCCGATCCCGCCCGTCCCCGCTACCTGCAGACGGTGTGGGGCTACGGCTATGTGTTCGTGCCTGATGGCCAGCCCCGCAGCCGTTAGGTATGCCCTGGTGGGGGCCGGCGTTTCGGTTCTCAGCCTGGCTTTGCTTCAGGCTTTGTTGGCCCAGCGGCTGGAGCGGGCTCAAATCCTCCAGCTCGGCCCTGAGGTGGCTTTTAATCTCCGGCTCGGGGAGCTGGCTCTCGATCGCCTGCCACCGGCTGCTCTGGCGCGCCTCAGCGGCCTGCCGCTGCGGGTGGGTGCCCATCCACCGCTGAGCCGCGATGGCCGGCTGCAGCGGCAGGCCCGCCAACTGCAGCAGGAGCTCTGCCGCGAGATCGACCCCTGCCCGCCGGTGTTGCCCGCTGCGGCAGCGCGCCCGGGTGTGTGGGTGGAGCTGCTTTCGCCCCTGGAGCCGGTGTGGCTGTTTACCCCGCTCGATACAGCGCGGGGCCGTGCCCCCGATCCGCTGCTGCTGGGCCTGGCTCTATTGGCGGGCAGTATCTCCAGCTCGCTGCTCTACCTGTGGTGGGAGGTGCAACGGCCGCTGCAGCAGTTGGAGCAGGCCCTCGCCCAGGTGGGCAACAGCGATCAGGCCGGTACCGCCGCTCTGGCTTCCCCCCTGCCGTCATCCGGCAGTGGCGCCGTGCGCCGGCTCACCGCGCGCTTCAAGGCGATGGTGCAGCGCCTGGCAGCCAATGAGCGCGATCGCACCACCATGCTCGCCGGCATCGCCCACGATCTCAAGAGCCCGCTCACCCGCCTGCGTCTGCGTCTGGCCGGTCATGCCGAGCAGCAGCGGGCCGAGGCCGATCTTGATGCGCTGGAGCGGATCACAGCCCAGTTTCTGCTGTTCGCCGGCGGTGGTGATGCGGAGGCGGCTGTGTCGCTGCCCCTGGATCAATGGCTGGCGGAGCTCAGCGCAGCGATCGAGCCCGATCAGTTGCTGCTCGATCTCGAACCGCTGCAGGCCTGTGTGCAGCCCACAGCGCTGGGCCGGGCAGTCGGCAACCTCATCGACAACGCCTTCAGCCATGGCCGGCCGCCCCTGCGGTTGGTGTTGCGCCGCGAAGCCGACGACGGATTCCGCATCGAGGTGTGGGATCGCGGCGCAGGCATCAGCCCCGAGGCCTGGCCGCAGGCGCTGCAGCCGTTTCAGCGGCTGGATCGGGCCCGTGGCGGCAGCGGCCACTGCGGCCTGGGCCTGGCGATCGCGGCGCGGGTGGCGGCCAGCCACGGCGGTCAGCTGGAGTGCCGGCGCAGCGCCGATGGATTTGCGGTGGTGCTGCGGGGGCGTTCGGTTGCATCTGGTCATAGCTGTGTCGCTTCCGGAAATCCCTGAACCGGGTTGCTGTCCGCAGGATGTGGGAGCTTCATTCCTGCCATCGATGGCCCAACGTCTGCTTCGTTCCCGCGCCGCTCTGGCTCTTGCCGGTGTGCTGCTGCTGGGGGCCGGTTCAGGGTTCAGCAAGCCTCAGAAAGCTGGCGGCGCCAGTCCGCTCGTGGATGCGCTCAGCCGCCTCACCCCGGCCCAGCGCAGCGAGTACATCCAGGGGCTGCGCAGCATTGAGCAAGCCCGCAGCAGTGAGCGTCTGCAGCAGCTCGATCAGGCGCAGTCCTGCCTCGCTCAGGCCGCGAACCCCACAGCTGTGAAGAGCTGCTGGCAAAGCTTCGCCAGCGCCTCGCAGAAGTCGCGCGCCGAGCAGGCCCAGCAACAGCAGGCCCTGGTTGAGCGCCTCGGCCTGCCCGCTGGCGGCAAGAAAAAGCAGTGAGGTCTACTCCCATGTCGTGTCGTACCGCTCTCCCCCTGGCCCTCCTGCTGGCCGCTTCCGCTGCTACTCCTGCCCTGGCCGACACGCGCCGTCCGTCGCAGCAGGAGCAGGAAGCCCAGGCTCTGGCCCGCCTCAGCCTCCCCGATCTGCGCAACTACTTCGAAGCCCGCCGTCAGATCGAGCGCCGCAGCTCCGATCTGCGCCTGGCTCAGCTGCGCAATCTCGAGGATTGCCTGCAGCGCACCCGTCAGCGCGCCACCGCTGATGCCTGCCTCGAGCAGGCCCGTGTGCAGCGGGAGCGCGATCGCGCCCAGTGGATGCGTGATCTGGCGGCCCTGCGCCAGCGCTATCAGCTGCCGGCTCTCGACGATCGCTAGGCACAAAAAAGGCCCCCGTAAGGGGGCCTCTGCAGTGGGTTGAACCCGGTGAATCAGGCTTCGTCGAGAGCCGGCAGCTGATAGCGCTGGCGCAGGGCCGCCAGATCACGCATCCACTGGGCGCGATCGCGCTCCCGCTGCACACGGGCCTGCTCGAGGCAGGCATCAGCGGTGGCG
>JBDKGF010000047.1:0-3654 GCA_039798305.1 Cyanobacteriota bacterium | reverse complement strand
CGCCCTTGAGGCCCAGCGCCTGGCTGATCCCAACCTTGATCACCTCAGCAGCATTCAGGAGCTGTTTGATGATCAACTCGAGGCCGCGGATCTGGTGCTGCTGAGCCGCGCCGATCGGCTGGAGTGTGAGCAGATCGAGGCGCTGCGGGAGCAGATCACGGCAGTGGTGCGCCCGGGGGTGTCGGTGCTGCCGATGCAGCGGGGCGAAGTGCCGGCGGCCGTGTTGCTGGGTCTTGAGCGCGAGGAGCCTGCGGCTCACCACGATCATTCGCACGACCACGACCACGACCACGACCACGACCACGATCACAGTCACGGTCACGCCGATCACCATGATCACGAGCATCACGACCACAGCCACGTGGCGATGCAGTCGGCCGTGGTGCGCTGGAGCGGGGCTGTGGATCGCGGCCGGCTCGAGGCTGCACTGCAGGCCCAGATCCGCGCTCAGACGCTGCTGCGCCTGAAGGGTCGCGCCTGGCTTCCCGGCAAACGCCATCCCCTGCAGATTCAGGCGGTCGGTCCCCGCCTGGAGTGCTGGTTTGACAGCCAGTCACCCGGCGAGCGCCCCGCCCAGGATGGGCTGGAAGTGGTGGCGCTTGGCCTGGCGGTGGATGGTGCCGCTCTGGAGCTGGCGATTCAGCAGGCCTGAGTGGTGTTGAAGCTCGCGCGCACCGGCGCCCTCAGTCGAGGGGAACGTCTCCCTTCGTGCAGACACCGTCCCAGCAGAGTTCCCGCTGGGCTGTCCAGACCGGTTGAACAGTGCGCCTCACACCGGCAGGGCCACTCATCGTGATCGTGCCGCGGCCATTGCTGCGAAACACCAGGCGCTGCTCACCGATCTGCAGCCACCAGTGTTCCCCCATCTGCTCGATGGTGAGGGTGCAGGGTTGCCATGGCCCCTGATGGAGCTGGCATTCCAGCGGCAGGCTCATGGCTGACTGAGCCCCCGCGCTCGCCATCGTCAGCAACGGAACCCCGAGCAGCTGGCTTGGCAGACGAGGAAGGCCCACGGCCCGGCGTTGCGGCGATTACCTCCACCGTGACCATGCACAAGGGGGTGTGGCAGCCGGCCTGCCAAGATTTAACAATCCTCGTGGAGCTCAGGTGCCGCTCTTCTCCGCCCGCGTGTTGGTGTCCCTCAGGCCCTCGGTGCTGGATCCCGCCGGGGAGGCCACCCGGGCGGCTGCAGCACGTCTGGGCGTGGATGGCGTGAGCAAGCTCCGCATCGGCAAGGCCGTGGAGGTCGAACTGGAAGCTCCGGATGCGCAGTCGGCCCGTGCCCAGCTCGAGCTGCTCAGCGACCGTCTGCTCGCCAACCCGGTGATCGAGAACTGGACCCTCGAGCTCAAGGACGACAGCAGCGCAGGAGCCTGACGATGACTCTCGGTGTTGTGGTGTTTCCCGGCTCCAACTGCGACCGGGATGTGCAGTGGGCTGCGGAGGGCTGCCTGGGCATCAAAACCCGTTTCCTCTGGCATGAGGAGCGCGATCTCAGCGGTCTCGATGCGGTGGTGATCCCGGGCGGATTCAGCTATGGCGACTACCTGCGTTGCGGCGCGATCGCCCGTTTTGCGCCGGTGCTTCAGGAAGTGGCGGCGTTTGCCGAACGGGGCGGCCGGGTCCTGGGCATCTGCAATGGCTTCCAGGTGCTCACCGAGATGGGTCTGCTCCCCGGAGCGCTCACCCGCAACCAGAAGCTGCATTTCATCTGTGAACCCACGGAGCTGCGCGTGGAGCCGGGCCAGTGCTCCTGGTTGCAGGGCTACAGCAGCGGTGAGGTGGTGAATTTCCCGATCGCCCATGGCGAGGGGCGCTACCAAGCGGATCCGGAGCTGCTGCAACAGCTCGAGAGCAACGGCCAGGTGGTGCTGCGCTACTGCAGCAATCCCAACGGTTCGGTGGGGGATGTGGCTGGCCTCACCAATGCCCAGGGGAATGTGCTCGGCTTGATGCCGCACCCGGAACGGGCCTGTGATCCGGCCACCGGTGGTGTGGATGGACGCCGCTTGCTCGCGAGCCTGATCGGCTGAGCGTGACGTGAGGCGGCGCCGGCTGCTGCAGGCGGGGTTGGCGCTTGGGGCGGGTGCCGCGCTCGAGCGAGTTGCAGTTGGTCTGCGGGAAAGAGCGCTCGCCGCCCCTGCAACGCTCCAACCACCTCCTTTGCGGCCGGGTAGTCGCATCGCTGCTCTCGCCCCAGGCACCTGGCTGGATCCGAGTGATCCCCTGCTGGCTCAGCTCAAACGCCGCTGCAACGCCGAGGGCTGGCAGTTGATCCAGCCGCCCCAGTTGCGGCAGCGCTGGCGTTGGTTTGCCGGAACGGATCAGCAACGCAGCCAGGCCCTGCGCAGCGCCTGGCTGGATCCCGAGGTGGATGCGCTGTTTTATGTGGGTGCCGGCTGGGGCAGTGCCCGCGTGCTCGAGCAGGGCTGGACCCCGCCTAGTGCACCGCGCTGGTGCGTGGGCTTTTCCATTGTTCGGCCCTGCTCCTGGCTCAGTGGGCCGCTGGCAGTGTCGGTGCCGTGCACGGCTGGTTTGGCGGGGATGAGGCGCAGTGGCAGCGGCTGGTGGCCTTGTTGCAACACCGGCCCACCAGCCCGTTCCAGGGGGTAGGCGTGCAGGGCGGCAGCGTGGAGGGGCCGCTGGTGGTGAGCAATCTCACCATTGCCACCAGCCTGATCGGCACGCCCTGGCTGCCCAGCCTGAAGGGGGCGATCCTGGTGCTGGAAGACACGGGCGAGGCGCCCTACCGCATTGATCGTCAGCTCACCCAATGGCGCAGCGCCGGGTTGTTGAAGGGGCTGGCGGGAATCGGTCTAGGCCGCTTCAGCTGGGCGGAAGACGATGTGCTTCCAGGTGATTTCACGCTGGAGGAGATCCTGCTGGAGCGGTTGACGCCGCTGGGCATCCCGATCGTGCGCGGGCTTCCGGTGGGGCACGGCCGCCCCAACCTGGCGCTGCCGTTGGGGGTGCGGGCCCGGCTGGATGGTGCCAGTGGGTTGCTCAGCATCGCGTCATAAAAAAAGGGCCCTTGCGGGCCCTGAAGCACTGGTTGAGCTGAGGCTCAGTTCACAGCGGCGAAGAACTCCTTGCTCTTCACGGGGTCGGGGTTCATGGTCTTCTCGCCGGGGGTCCAGTTGGCGGGGCAGACCTCGTCGGGGTTGTTGCGGATGTGCTGGAAGGCCTGCAGCAGACGCAGGGTCTCGTCAACGCTGCGGCCCACGGGCAGGTTGTTGATCGTGCTCTGCATGATCACACCATCGGGATCGATGATGAACAGACCGCGCAGGGCCACACCGGCGTCCTCATCGAGCACCTCGTAGGCGCGGGCGATGTCCTTCTTCAGGTCGGCCACCAGGGGATAGGCAATGTCGCCGAGGCCGCCGTTCTTACGGTCGGTCTGCACCCAGGCGAGGTGGGAGAACTGGCTGTCCACCGACACGCCCAGCACTTCGCAGTTGCGGCTGGAGAAATCGCTGTAGCGATCGGAGAAGGCGGTGATCTCCGTGGGGCAGACGAAGGTGAAGTCGAGCGGATAGAAGAACAGCACCACGTACTTGCCGCGGTAGGAGGAGAGGGTCACCTCCTTGAATTCCTGATCCACCACAGCGGTGGCGGTGAAATCAGGAGCCTGCAGACCGACGAGCCTGGACA
>JBDKGF010000046.1:0-2623 GCA_039798305.1 Cyanobacteriota bacterium | reverse complement strand
TGCTCACCCAGCCGGCGCCACTCGAGCAGCTCCAAAGCCTCGAGCTGAATCGGGCTCAGCGTGAGCGCAGGGAGCGGGTGCGTGTCAGCGGTGGCGTACGGCTCCGGATCTCCATGGAGATCCGGAGGTGGAGCGCACTCCGCCACAGATCGCCCCACCCCGGCCTCGCCCCAATCTCCTGGACAGTCCGCTCGCACAGCCTCCCCAACCGTCACGCGCGACCCACGGCGATCGGTTCGGCGCCCACGTTGGAGGGCAGCCCCTCGGCCGGCTCGTAGAGCATCTCCAGCCAGTTGCCCTCAGGGTCCTGCATATAGAAGGACGCCGTGCCATCGCGGTGATCGTGCACCGGACCGCAGCTGTGCCCCTGCTGCACCAGTTGGTCGCGGATGCGATCCACCTCGCCCCGGTCCTGGAAGTGGAAGGCGAAGTGGGGCCCGGCAGCGCGGTAATCGGGGCTCAGCAGGGCGATGCCTTCACCGCTGTGGGGCCACTGCAGATAGCACCAGTCGTCGGCATCCCAGGTGAGCCGCAGCCCCAGCCCGAGATAGAAGCCCTTCGCGCGCTCCATGTCCTGCACCCGCAGGGCGACATGGCCGAGTCGGTGGCTGGCGGACATCACGGGCGGCAACGATCCTTCCATTGTCATCACCGTCGTGCGCAATCGCGGGCGGGCAGGAATCATGGGACGGATGCGATGCCGGCGTTGACCCTCAAGCCATCCCTGACGCGCCTCAAAGACTGGGCACAGCACCAGGCCGCTGATCCCGATGGGCACGTGTTGCTCAGCCTGATCAGCCTGGGCACCCTCACTGCGCTCTGGGCGCTGTTCTGGCCCGTGCCTACGGAAGTGATTGGCCGCGGAGTGGTGATCGTTCCAGGGGGCGCCACGGTGTTGGACAGCCGAGCCGAGGGCCAGATCAGGGAGCTGCGGGTGAAGGTGGGCGATCAGGTCCGCAAAGGTGAGCTGTTGATGGTGCTCGACCAACCCGCCCTGGAAAAGCAGCTGGAGCGCCAGGAACGAGACCTGCGCGAACTGATTCAGATCAACAACGACCTCAACCGCCGCGATGCCATCCGGCTGGCCGCCGCCCGGGATGTGCGCGACACAGCCCTGCGCAAGCTGGAGCGGGAGCGGCAACGGGTGCGCAGCCTGCAGAACACCTACGCCCAGAAGGTGGCGGACTTCACCCACCTGGCCAAAACGCAAGTCGTGGCGCCCCTAGGCCAGGAGGTGGTGTCCACCTCAGACCGCAACACCCAGCTACAGGTGGAGCACGATGACCTCAACAACCGCGAAAAGGATGTGATCAGCGCCTACACCAAGGTGAAGCTCGACATCGACACCGAGCAGCAGCAACGGCGCTTCCGCATCGACAACACCCGCCGCGAAGTGCGGGTGACCGAAGCGAAACTCAAATACCAGGGCCACCTAACGGCCAAGCGCGACGGCAGCGTGCTCGACCTGCAGGTGATCCGCGGCCAGACGGTGAAACCGGGTCAGCGCCTCGGCACTCTCGGTGCGGCGAGCACCACGGGGCAGAACAACACCCCACTGCGGGCCATCGCCTACTTCCACCCCGCCGATGCCCGCCGCCTGCAGCACAACCAGGGCATTGAGGTGGTGCCCGACTGGCAGCAGCGCGGCCGCTTCGGAGGCATCCAGGCCGTTGTGGAGCGGGTGAGCCTGCTGCCCGCCACCCCTGAAGACATCAACACCACCATGGGCAACCCACCGCTGGCCCAATCGCTGGTGGCCAGCGGCCCGGTGATCCGTACCGAGATCGATCTCCTCCCCGGCCGCCGCAGCGACGACGGCTACCGCTGGACCCTCTCCAAGGGCAGCAGCGTGTTCCCGATCCGCGAGGGCCTCACCCTCAAGGCGCACGCCTACGTGGAATGGCGCACACCGGTGAGCTATCTGCTGCCGGTGTTGCGGGACCTCACCGGCACCTACCGCACACCACAGCTCGATCTGCAGCAGGATCAGCCCAGCCGCCGCCAGGAGGGAACCCTGCCATGAAGCGCGAATGGCCCTTTCTGGCCCTGGAGGTGGTGCTTCTGGCGGTGCTGCTCCAGAGCAATGCTCCCGAGGTGTGGTTCTGGTTCATCGCCCTGCTGGTGCTGCTCACCTGGCGCAGCCTGGCCCTGCGCTCACGGCTGGAGCAGCGGCGCCTCAGGGCTGAAGGCGCGACGCCGCCTGAGGCGCCGGTTCAACCGACAGGGTGAGCGGCAAGCGCGGCTCGCGCTCCGGCTGCCGAGGCACCGGCTGCAGCTGACGCAACATCCGCGCGTAGCTCACGTTGGCGAGGGTGGTGGATTCGGCGATCCCCTCCATGGAGCGGGTGAGCAGCATGATCGTCTCGCTCACATCGGTGTAATCAGCCAGACCGAGCTGGTAGCGGGCGCGGGCATCACGGAACGCCTCGCGGGAGGCCTGATAGGAGGCCTCCGCCGCCGCCAGCTGGCTCAAGGAAGCCCGGTAGTCGTAGAAGGCGGTTTCCAGCTCCTGGCGGATCTGGTTGCGCTGGCGGGCCAGGCGCTGCAACACCGCCTCAGCAGCGGCGCGGCTGGCCTGGGCTTCGCCTCCCGACACGCCGGCATCAAACAGGCGCCAGTGCAG
>JBDKGF010000045.1:0-5746 GCA_039798305.1 Cyanobacteriota bacterium | reverse complement strand
GCCATTGCTGGATCTGCATCCCGCTCCGGCGGACATGCGCCAGCTGGTGATCGACGGCCTGAGCCGCAACCCCAAACAACTGCCGGCCTGGTTCCTCTACGACGCCGAAGGCTCGCGCCTGTTCGATCTGATCTGCCAGCAACCGGAATACACGCTCACCGCCACCGAAACCGCGTTGCTCGAGCGGGAAGCACCGGCCATCGCCGCAGCTCTGGGGCCAGGCACCCTGGTGGAATTCGGCGCCGGCAGCGCCCGCAAGGTGGCGCCGCTGCTGCAGGCCCTGGCCCAGCCGGCCTACGTGGCGCTCGACATCAGCGCCGAGCATCTCGAAGCGGCCTGCACACGCCTGCAGGGGCAATTCCCGGCGGTGCCGATCCTGGGCGTGTGCTGCGACTACAGCCAGCTGGAGGCCCTGCCGGAGCATCCGCTGCTCAGTGGAACAGCCCACCTTGGCTTCTTCCCGGGCAGCTCCCTGGGCAACTTCGAGCCGGCGGCGGCCCGCAACCTGCTGGCGCAGTTCCGGCGGCTGCTGGGGCCCGGCGGCAAGCTGCTGATCGGCATCGATCAGCCCAAAGCCGTGGAACGCCTGGAGGCGGCGTACAACGATGCAGCCGGGGTGTCGGCCGCGTTTGCCCTGAATCTGCTGCGGCGACTCAACCGCGATCTGGCGGGCAGTTTCGATCTGGAGGCATTTGCCTACAGGGCCAGCTGGAAGCCGGAGCACAGCCACATCGAGATGGCCCTGGTGAGCCGGCGGCCCCAGCAGGTGGAGCTCGCGGGACGCATGTGGGCCTTTGAAGCCGGGGAAGCCCTGATCACCGAAACCAGCGCCAAATACGGCCCGGAGGCGTTCCTTGAGCTGGCAGGCTCCGCCGGCTGGCGGGGGGCCGAGCGCTGGAGCGACCCGGCCGGCGATCTGTCGCTGCACCTGCTGGTGCAGGCAGACTGACACCAGCGGAGAAGCTCAGCATGTCGAGGGAAGAGCAGCGCCGGGCTGTGCGCGACCTGCGCGAGAGCCTGATCGCCCAGCTGGAGGAGCTCTACGGCAACGCCTTCGAGAAGCTGGCCAGCCAGAACCTCGGCGAGGGCGGCATCGCCCGGCTCACCCAGCTGCTGCTGCGCTCGCGCGAAGCGGCGATCACGCCGCTGCAGGAAGAAATCGAAGCGCCGCTGATCACCAAAGCCCCCGACCCTGCGCCCAGCGAGACCCCATGAGTCCGGCTGGCGACTGGCTCGAGCAGCTGGAAGCGCGGCTGGAACAACAGCTGGAGGCCTTCCTGCAGGCGAATCCCGCCCAGGAGGCGCTGCTGCAGGAGGAAGAGCGGCGCGAGCAGAAGCAGCGCCAGAAGCAGCGACTGCTGCAGGCCGAAGCACTTCGCAGCGAACTGCTGCAGATTGCAGCAGAGATTCGCCAGTGGCGTGATCGCAGCGAACGGGCCCGCAGCGCCGGTGCCGCCGATCTGGCCACACGGGCCGATCGGCAGGTGAACCAACTGATGGAACGCGGCCGCCTGCGCTGGCAGGCACTGGAGCAGCTGGGCCAGGAGGTGCAGAACAGCGCAAGCCCTGGACGCCGTGGAGCCGAACCCCTCGATCAGGCCTGGGCCCGGTTTGAACTGGAGCAGGAGCTCGAAGCACTGCGGCGACAGCAGCGGAACCGCTGACGCCTCCGATGGGTTTTCTGCTCTCCAAGCTGTTGCCGCTGTTTGTCTACCCCCTGGGGCTGGGGCTGCTGCTTCAGCTGGCAGGCCTGGGCGCCGTCGCCCGAGGCGCGCGGGGCTGGGGATTGGGTCTGAGTGGGGCTGGCCTCGGGCTGATCTGGCTGTTCGCCATGCCGTTCACCAGCCGCCAGTTGATCTGGGGCCTGGAGGAGCGCGCCGCGGCCCTCACGCCGGCGCAGATCCCCACAGCCGATGCGGTGCTGGTGCTGGGCGGCGGCCTCAGGCCGGCCCTGGCGCCGCGGCGGGGGGTTGAGGTGTCGGAGGGAGGCGACAGGCTGCTCACCGGCCTGCGCCTGATGCGTGAGAACAGGGCGCCCCTGCTGATCACCAGCGGCGGCAGCATCAGCTTCACAGCGGCGGATCCGGCACCACCGGAAGCGATCAGCGGCAGGGAGCTGGCACTGGAACTGGGCCTTCCCGCCAGCCGCATCCTGATCAATCCGGGCTCCCGCACCACCGCCGAGGAAGCGCGCGATATCGGAGTACTGGCACGCCAGCGGGGCTGGCGCCGCATCCTGCTGGTCACCAGCGCCTTTCACATGCCGCGCTCACTGGCCACCTTCCGCCAGCGCAGCGGCCTCACGGTGATTCCGGTGGCCTGTGATTACCAATTCCCAAGCCGCAGCGCCTACGGCCAGCCAACGGCAGGGTCAGTGGTGAAAAGCCTGCTGCCGGAGGCCGAAGCCCTGCACCTCAGCAGTGTGGCCCTCAAGGAACATCTGGGGCTTGCGATCTACCGGCTCAAGGGCTGGTCGTGATGCGCAGGACTCAGGACTTGGGCGCCGGAGGCACAAGGCTCACGCCTTCAGGCGGCGGCGTGGGATCGGGATCGGCGATCAGCATGTGCTGGAGAACGATCTCCGGGCGTTCGCTGTCACGCCAACGGATGCGGTAAGCGGGCATCTTGGTGCCACGGCTGGTGGTCTGCTCCACCGGTTCCATCACCCAGCCGCGACGGGAGCGGCCCTGGGGGTTGCGCTTCACCACCGCATCAGCGTGCTTGAAGCGGAAACCGACGCGCTCACCACTCATGGGATCCCGTACCCCCGTTCGGGGGAGATTGCCTACTAGGGTTGATTATCCCATTGCGTGTCGCGCGCCCGATCAGTCGGCGGCAGCGGCGGTGCGGGCTTCCGGGCGCAGCAGCGGGAAGGCGATCACATCCCGAATCGACGGGCTGTCGGTGAGCAGCATCACCAACCGATCGATGCCGATGCCCAGGCCGCCTGTGGGGGGCATGCCAACCTCCAGGGCCTGGATGAAGTCTTCATCCACCTGCTGGGCCTCATCGTCGCCGGCGGCCTTGCGGGCCATCTGGGCCTCGAGGCGCTGGCGCTGATCCACCGGATCGATCAGCTCGCTGAAGGCGTTGGCGGTTTCACGCCCCACGATGAACAGCTCGAAGCGCTCCACCAGACCGGGCTTGCTGCGGTGGGCCCGGGCCAGGGGCGAGTTCTCCACCGGGTAATCGATCACGAAGGTGGGCTGGATCAGATCGGTTTCCACCGTCTGCTCAAACGCCTCCACCAGCAGCCGGCCCACCGAATCGGCCAGGGCCGGTGCCGCCAGTCCCTTGGCTTCCATCGCCGCGGCCGCCTCCGCCCGCGAGGCAAAGGCCGTGAAGTCCAGGCCGGTGGCCTCCTGCACGAGCTCGTGCATCGTGACCCGGCGCCAGGGGGGCGTGAGGTCGATCTCGGTGCCCTGATAACTGATCACGGTGCCGCCGCACACCTGATGGCACACGTGAGCAATCAGCTGCTCCGTGAGATCCATCATGTCGTTGTAGTCGGCGTAGGCCTGGTAGACCTCGATCGAGGTGAACTCCGGGTTATGCCGGGTGCTGATGCCCTCGTTGCGGAAGATCCGGCCCAGCTCATAAACCCGCTCAAAGCCGCCCACCACCAGCCGCTTCAGGTGCAGCTCAGTGGCGATGCGCAGGGTGAGCGGCAGATCGAGAGCGTTGTGGTGGGTTTCAAACGGGCGGGCATCGGCACCGCCGGGCACGCTCTGCAGCACCGGCGTTTCGATCTCCAGGAAGCCGCGCTCATCGAGCCAGCGGCGGATCGAGCTCACCGCCACGGCCCGGCGCCGGAAGGTTTCGCGGGTGTGGGGCGACACGATCAGATCGAGGTAGCGCTGCCGGTAGCGCTTCTCCACATCGGAGAGGCCATGCCACTTATCGGGCAGGGGCTGGAGGCTCTTGCTGAGCATCTGCCAGCGCTGCACCTTCACCGACAGCTCGCCACGGTCGGTACGGCGCAGGGTGCCCTGCACGCCGATCAGATCACCCGCATCCACCAATGAGGTGATGTGAGCAAAGGCCTCAGGGTCGTCCGGCATCGACGCAGCCAGGGTGGCCTTCTCGATGAACAGCTGGATCGGGCCGGTTTCATCGGCCAGGGTGAAGAAAGCGAGCTTGCCCATCACCCGGCGCGTCATCACCCGGCCGGCCACGGCAATAGCCAGATCGCGCTCTTCACCGTTGGCCAGATCAGCGTGGGCCTGCTGCAATTCGGCGGTGCGATGGCTGGGCTCAAAGCGCAGCGCATAGGGCCCCTGGCCCAGCTCAGCCAGGGCCTTGCCTTTCTCGAGGCGGGTCTCGCGCAGCTCAGACAAGGGACCGGTGCAACTAGCGTGCGGCCATCCTGCAGGAGCGTGGTGCGGTTGCTGGCCTGATCAGCCTCAGCCTGCCGCAGCCATTCCCGGCAGCTCGCCCACCCGTTGGGAGGCGTAGCCGGTACCGCGCACCGTGAGGATCAGCTCAGGGTTGCGGGGGTCGGGCTCGAGCTTGCCGCGCAGGCGCGCCACATACACATCCACCACCCGCAGATCGGCGGCACGGCGCGGTGGATAGCCCCAGAGCTGCTCGAGAATTTCGGCGCGGGGCACCACCCGGCCGGGCTCGCGGAACAACAGCTCCAGCAGGCTGAATTCGGTGTAGGTGAGGCCGATGCGCTCGCCGTCGCGGGTCACCTGACGGCGGTTGGTGTCCACCACCAGATCCCCCACCCGCAGGACACCCTGACCCGGGGTCGCGTCGCGCGGCTCAGCGGCGGCGGAGCCGCAGCCCACCCTGCGCAGGATGGTGGCGATCCGGGCTTCCAGCTCCTTCGGGCTGAAGGGCTTGGGCAGGTAGTCGTCGGCACCGAGATCCAGGCCGGCCACCCGCTCAGCGATCGCGTCGAGGGCCGAGAGAAAGATGATCGGCACGCAGGATTCAGCCCGCAGCCGCCGGCACACCGCGAAGCCATCGAGCTTGGGCAGCATCACGTCGAGCACGACGAGATCGGGCTGCTCCTGGTGGAACAGGGTGAGCGCCTCTTCGCCGTCTTCAGCGCATACCACCCGGTAACCGGCCAGCTGCAGGCGCATCACCAGAACACGGCGCACCGCAGGCTCGTCGTCCACCACGAGCAAGGTGGCGCGGTGGCCCTCAGGCCCAGACGCGGCTCCCGACGCATCACCGAGTTGGTGCTGGTCGCCGAGGGCCATACGCACAACAGGTGATGAAGAAGCGCAACGATACATCTCAGGATGTACGGAACGCGTCCCAAAACCCCTGGAAACAGGACGATTCAACGAAGTCTTAAGGATTTCTTCCGGGCCGGGATTTAACGGCCTGCCTGCCCGGCGAAGCGACCCACGGCGTAGGCATTCCACTGCCGCTCCGCTTCCGCCAAGGCGGCATCACTGCTGATCTGGCCGAGCATGGCCCGCTGCAGCTGCGTGTACACAATCGCCTGCAGCCGCTTCACCCCCGGGCTGGCGGGCACCAGCACCCGCGCCTGCGTGAGGATGTCGGCCGAGAGCAGGCGAGCCTGCTGCACCAGAGCGTCCGGCTGGGTGGCCGGCCGCTCCGCCTCGAGACTGCGGCGCAGCTGCTGCAGCGCCCCCGGGGAGGAGGGCAACACCCGGGCCTGCGCTGCGACACGCTGCTGATTCGCCGCATCGGTGAGGAACAGAGCGAACTCCGCCGCCGTGCCCGCCACCTTGCTCTGGCGGGGAATGGCCAGGGTCATCACAGC
>JBDKGF010000044.1:0-9290 GCA_039798305.1 Cyanobacteriota bacterium | reverse complement strand
CCGTGTTCAGCTGAACATCGAGGCGGGAGTCGGCGATGGCATCGCCGCTGGGCGGGGTGATCGCCAAGCGGCCAAAGAACGCTCGGTTCACCAGCAGCAGGAAATACACAGCCGTGAGGCCTGAACCCACCATCGACAGCAGGGTGGCGAGGGGGAAGGCGGCGATGCTGCCGCGGAACACCAGAAATTCGGAGATGAAGCCGGCCATGCTGGGTAGCCCCGCACTCGCCATCACCGCCACAATCATCAGCGAGCCGGTGAGCGGAAGGCCCCGTTCGGGGTTCAGCAAGCCCCGCAACACCTCAAGATCGCGCGTGCCGGTTTTGCGGTAAACGATGCCAACCAGCAGGAACAGCAGCGCTGAAATCAGGCCGTGACTCACCATCTGGAACACGGCTCCCAGCAGGCTCACGGGGGTGTTGGCCGCGGCGGCCAGCAACACGTAACCCATGTGGCCCACAGAGCTGTAGGCCACCATTCGTTTCATGTCGGTCTGGGCGATGGCGGCCAGGGAGCCGTACAGCACAGAAACGGCGGCCCAGATTGCCAGGCCTGGAGCCAGTTTCGCCCAGGCCTCAGGGAACAGCTGCAGGCCGAAGCGCAGCAGTCCGTAGGTGCCTAGCTTGAGCAACACACCAGCCAGCAACACAGACACGGGCGTGGAGGCCTGGGTGTGGGTGTCGGGCAGCCAGTTGTGCAGAGGCACCAGCGGGATCTTGATGCCGAAGCCGATCAGCAGAGCGCCGAGCAGCCAGAGCTGGCCGCCCATCGCCAGCCGCTCGCTGAGCACCGGGGTGAGGCTGAAATCCACCGTGCCGGTGAGCAGCGCCAGGCCCAGGAAGGCCCCCAGGATCAACATTCCGGAGATGGCCGTGAAGATCAGGAACTTCGTGGCCGCGTAGGCCCGGTTCACACCGCCCCACACCGACACCAACAGCCAGAGCGGAATCAGCTCCAGTTCATAGAAGAGGAAGAACAGCAGCAGGTTTTCCGCCAGGAACGCGCCATTCACCGCACCGCTGATCAGCAGCAGCATCGCGAAGTAGAGGCGCGGCCGCTTGCTGATGTCGCGCGTGATCACGGCTGACACCAGGGTGAGGGCGCCGTTGATGAGCACCAGCGGCAGCGAGAGGCCATCCACGCCCAGGGCGTAGTCGAGACCGATGCCGGGCACCCAGCGGTGCAGCTCCTGCAGCTGCATGCCGGCTTGATCCGGGTTGAACTGCAGCGCGGTGACCACGCTCATCGCGAGCTGCAGCACCAGGATCGCGATCGTGATCTGACGCAGCCGGCCCGGGCTGGGATTGCCCGGCCAGATCATCAGGGCCAGGGTCCCCAGGAAGGGAATCAGCAGCAGCGAGGAGAGCAGCATCGGCATCAGCCCACGCCTCGCAGCACCTGCAACCCGCCGATGAACACCACCACGGCCAGCACCACGGTGAGCACGTAGCTCTGCAGCTGTCCGCTCACCGTGAGCTTCAGCCCTTCAGCGGTGGCCAGCGAGAGCCGCCCTAAGCCATCCACGCCACCCTTGATCACCGTGATGTCAAACCAGCGGGTCAATTTCGCCAGCGAGGCCACTGCATTCACGATGGTGCGGCGGTAAATCTCTGGGGTATAGAAGTCGTAGGCGAGCAGGTCTTGCACCACGCGAACCAGGGGCTGGCGTGAGCGCGACCAGAATTCATCCAAGGGTGTCAACGCACCTAACAGGATCCCGATCAGGCCACTCGAAATCACGGCAGCAGCCACCGGGAGGGAGAAGGCGCTGATCCCGGGCACCGGATCAATGCGTTGCATGATCGCCGGGATCAGCAGAACGATCACGGTGAGGCTCACCATCGGCAGGGCCATCAGCCAGTTCACCTCAGGGGTGCGCTTGGTCTTGGGCATGGTGGAGCCCATGAACACCGAGCGATAGACGCGGGTGACGTTGGCGGCTGCCAGCACGTTGGTGAGCAGAAAAATCACGGCGAAGGTCGGCGCCAGTTGACGGAAGTTTTCCACCAGCAGGCCGTAACACCAGAAGCCTCCCAGGGGCAGCAGGCCGACGACCCCGGCACTCCCCACCAGGAAGGCTGAAGCCGTGGCTGGCATCCGGGTGCCCAGACCGCCGAGCTCCGTGAGGTCCTGGCAGTTGGTGGTGGCAATGATGCTGCCGACGCTCATGAACTGCAGCGCCCGGGCCAGGCCGGTGGCCAGCAGCAGCAGCAGGGCCAGACCGGGCTGTTGGAGGGCAATGGCGATGAACACCAATCCCAGATAGGAGGTGGTGGAGTAGCTGAAGGCGCGCTTGAGATCCACCTGGGCAATGGCCACCAGGCCACCGCCGAGGGCGCTGATCGTGCCCACGGCCAGCAGCACCGTAGTGGCCACCGGCGACACAGCCACCACCGGCATCAGCTTGAGCAACACGATCGCGCCGCAGGCCACCACCACCGAATTGCGCAGGATCGAGGCGGGGTTGGGACCCTCCATCGCCTCATCCAGCCACAGGTGCATCGGGAACTGGGCGCACTTGCCCATCGGGCCGGCGATCAGGCCAAGCCCCAGCAGGGTGCCGGCCAGTGGCGTGATCAGGTTCTGTTCCCTGGCCTGGGCCGCCCAGGCGTAGAGATCGTTGAATTCCATCGAGCCCGCCCAGGCGGACACGGCCACCACCCCCATCAGCAGCAGCACATCACCAACGCGCTTGGTGAGGAAGGCGTCTCGGGCGGCGGTGACCACCAGGGGCTGGGCGTACCAGAACCCAACTAATAGATAGGTGGACAGGGTGAGCATCTCCAGCAGGAAATAGCTCATGAACAGATTGCTGCTGAGCACCACCCCGCTCATCGCTCCCTCGAAGAAGCCCACCAGGGCGTAGAAGCGCGCCAGCGACCATTCCTTGTCGAGGTAGCCGAGCGCGAACACCTGGCAGATGAGGCTCATCGTGGTGATCAGCTCCAGCGCCGCCAGGTTGGTGAGCGAGAGATCGAAGCCGATGCGCAGGTTGAGGTCGGCGGCCTCAAACCAGGGAAAGTCGAGGTGTTGCGGCCCCAGGTTCACCACTTCGCTGATGGCCAAGCTGCCGTGCAACACGGCCAGCAGCGTGACCAGAAGGTTCAGATAGGCGGCAGGCCTGGGACCGTTGCGTTTGATCCATCCCGTGGCCCAGGGCAACGACAGCAGCATCCCGCTGAAGCCGTAGAGCGGCACCAGCCAGATCAGCTGCAGCGGAAGCGGGAGGGCGTCGCTCAAAAACCAGGAACCTGTGAGAGGCGGACTCTAATGAGTTCAGAAGGTGGCTCTGGAGCGCGGATCACGGCGTGCCGTGTTGCTCCCGTAAAGGGCGTAACCGCGGCGACGGCGACCGCCGAGCTGTTGAAGCCAGGCCTCGAGATCGCGGCTGTGGTGTTGTTCGTCCTCCAGGAGTGCCTGGAAGAACGCACCGTTGGCGTCGTCGTGGATCACGGCGCAGAAGCGTGTGGCTTCGGCGTAGTGGTCCACCAGCTGTTGCTCGAGATCGGCATTGTGCTCGAGCAAGCCGAGCAGATCCGGTGCGTGGGTCACCGGCTGCAGCTGGGAGGCAGCGGGTGCCACCCCCAGTTGCAGCATGTGCTGCACGATCCGCTCGGCGTGCTGCATCTCCTCCACGGTTTCCTCGCGGAACCGTTCGGCGGAGGCCTCATCGCCCCAGAGCCCCACGAGGGAGGCCTGGGTCATGTATTGCTGCACGGCAGTGAGCTCAAGGCTCAGGGCGCGGCCCAGATAGCCCAGGACGCGCGGATGGGCGGCGTCCATGCTCATCAGGCGCGGCGGTTGTTGGTGCTGATCAGAACGGGCTCCACTTCGGTGTGGGGGCGGGCAATGATGTGGGCTGCCACCAGGCCGTCGCCCACGCGCTCACAGGCATCGGCACCGGCGCGCACGGCAGCGTTCACGGCACCGGTTTCGCCGCGCACCAGCACGGTCACGTAGCCACCGCCCACGAATTCACGGGCGATCAGGGTCACCTCAGCGGCCTTGGTCATCGCGTCAGCAGCCTCGATGGCAGGCACCAGACCGCGGGTTTCGATCATGCCGAGGGCGATGCCCTGAACGGAAGAAGCCATGGGGAAGATGCTGCTGGAGGACGATGAACGGTTGTTGCCGCCGCCGCTGGTGCCGCCACTGTTGGCCTTGCGGTCAGTGGTGGACGCCGATGCGCCGGTGCTGGGCTTGGAGCTGGCTGCAGCCTTGGTGGCCACGGCTTGTGCGTCTGTCGCTTTGGTCGGCACGGTCTGGGCCGTGACAGTCAAAGCGGTGCTGGGTTGAGCAGCGGGCTGAACGGGAGCTGCCGGCGTGGCTGCCGGTGCGGGAATAGCCGTCACCGGCGTGGTCGGGGTGGCAGCGGGTTTGGCTGCTGCCGCCTTACCGGAGGCCGAGGTATTGGTGGCTCGGGATCTGGGATTGGCCATGGCGGTGATGGGCTATGCCCTTGCAGGGGTCGCGTGGAAACGGGATGGACCCGGGGCTGTGGGAGAGGCACCGGGAGGAACGGGGTGGTTCCTTAGCCGTCGGGCGACCAGTGATCGATGATTCCGCCGATCGTCAGATCGGTGAACAGGTCGGCGTTGCCGGTGGCGTGGCGGGCGGCGGAGCCGCTGGCCGTGAAGACCCAGTTACCCGGGGAGGCACCCACCGGATCACAGGCCACGCTGAGCTTGCCCTTGGGGGTGCGCAGGATGCGCAGGTTCTGGTGGGCGAAGCCCTCCACCCGATTGGTGCAGACCAGCGAGCCCATCACCTGCATGATCTCCATTACTTCGCCCCCCCACTGCCGCTCGGTGCACCCGGGTTGGCGGGCTTGCCGGCGGCCATCTCCTTGGCGGCGTCGGGATCCCAGTGGTCAATGATCCCCACGATCGTGAGATCGCTTGGATACGACTTGCTGCCGGCCGCTTCACGGGCGGCCGAGCTGCCCACACAGATCACCCAGTCGCCGGGGATGGCACCCACGGCATCGACGGCCACCTTCTGAGTGCTGCCATCGAGCACCACCTGCAGGTGCTTGTGCTGGAAGTCGGCGATGCGGTTGGTGGAAACCAGTGGTTTCAGCACTTTGCAGATCAACATCTCAGTGCCCGCCTCCGGTGTTGAACGTGATTGAGGAACTTACGGTTTCTGCGGGGCAGTGCCGATCGCGATCCCTCACGGTGAGCAGCGTGTGCAGCAGGCCCTGCTGGCAGAGGTCGCTGTAGCGGGCTTCGATCGCTGTTTTCACCCGTTCGCAGTGGGTGATCGCCCGCTCGCGGGCACCGGGAACAGCGCCGTGGTAGTCGAAACGCAGCACCACGGGGATCGGCAGACCACGCGATACGTTCAGCCCCTTGAAGATCTTCACGCCCACGTCGAGATCGGGCGCACCTTCTTCCACCGTGTCCATGTAGGCGAAGTAGGTGAGGTTGCGCAGGTGCACCTCCTTGAAGCCGATGCCCACGCCGATGAAGCGTTCGGCGTGGCCGAAATCGCTGTAGCTGCCGCCGTGGTACTGGCGCACGTAGTCGATCTGGGAGATGTTGTGCTCGATCAGACGAGCGATCAGCTGCACCATCCCGGCATCGGGCGTGGAGGCTGCCGCGTCGCGCACCAGCTCCTCGATGCGTGAGCGGCCCTTATCGGCATTGAGGCTGCGGGTGGCCTCGTACACAGCATGGGCATCGAGCCAGCTGTCGAGGTTGGTGCTGCCATCGCGGCCCGGCACGTGCACGCGGATCGCATCGGTGTCGGTGTCCATCCCCACCAGCAGCAGGTCCACCGAGGCGCCGCAGCAGAAGCTGTTTTCCACGGCCTGCTGGAAGTCCTTGAGGCGCTGCAGGCCTTGAGCGGCGGCGGCTTCATCGTTGCTGCCATGGGCGGCGCAACCTTCGTGGCAGGGATCCTTGGAGCTGAAGTGATACACCACCACCTTCAGGTAGCGGGTGTCGTTGTGGGCGGGATTGGGTAGGCCTTCGCGGTAGCGGCGGTGCTCGGTCTTCACCCAGCGATCCACCGTGTTCTCCACGTCGAACATGGCGCCGGCGTGGGAGCGGCGACGCACGGAGCTGAAGGGCAGCCGCAGGGCATAGGCGATGGCATGGGCCAGTCGGCCATCGGCGCAGGGGGTGATGTCGAGCAGATGGAAGCCGCACTCCAGCAGGAAGGCGTTGAAGGCTTCGGCATCACTGCTGCCGGCCTGGGCGGCAAGCGGATCGTCGTTGAAGAACGAGATGCTCGTGTGCTCGTAGGCCTCGAACACGCACCAGGCAAATAGGGTGCGCATGTCGAGCTGGCTCGTCCAGGCCGTCTCGAGCACGGGCTGGGGCAGCTCATGGCCCAGCTCAGCCAGAGCCAGACGCTGGGCCTGGGCGATGAAATCGGGTTCGTGCTGCAGAGCGGAGATCCGCTTGAGCACGGGCACGATGCGATCGAAGGCACCCAGGGTGCGCTCCTCGTAGGCCCGAAGCGCCGCGTTGGCACGGCCGTTGCTCAGGGGATGCAGGCCAGCCGCCGCGCGACTGGGCGCCGGCTGCTCGCTGGCCGGGCGGATCACCACCTGGGTGGCCACGGGGCGGACCCGCCGGCCGGTGGTGACCACCGGTTCTGCGCTTTTGGCAGGAGCCTGGCGGCTGCTGCGGGAGTTGCCGGTGCGGGCGCGGCTGGCCAGCTCACGTTGGCGCAGCACCTTGCTCAGGGATGAGGCGGGATTGAGCTCAGCCGGGGTCTGGCCGGCTGGAGCTTGTGCGTCCCCACTGCTGCCGAAGCGGCGACGGGGAGCCGTGGGGCTCAGGGCCCGCTCGGTGTTGCCGGTTCTCCGACGCATCTGCTGCTACCCCTCAGCCCCGGGCGCCGCCGGACACCGTGACCAGAGAACCCTGGTCGGTGCTGCCGCTGGAGCCGGTGATCTTGCTGTTGGGAGGGGGGACTTCCTGGTTCCGCTTGTTCTGCAGACCGGGCATGCCGCTCATCGGACCCACGCGGGTGGGGTTGCGGCGGCGGGCGGAACTGCCCTCGGTGCCGGTGACCCGCTCACCACGGTCCCAGTCGTCGCCGGTGACCTTGGTGCCCGAACCCTCGCCGGTGACCCGGGAGGTGGGGCGCTGATCCTCCTCCATGCTCACAGGAGCGGCAGCTGCTGCCGCCAGGCGCTGGCTGGCGCGGCGGTCGAAGCGAAACTGTTCGGTTCCGGTGACCTTGCCACCGGCCATGTCAAAAGGGCCGGTGATTCTCCCGCCTTGCTCGTAGGTGCTGCCGGTCACGGCACCGGTGGTCTCACGCTGCACCTGGGCGGCGCGGGCGGGCGACTGAACGCTGAACTGCTGCCAGGCGGCCTGGTTCAGGGGCTGGGGAAAGTCGGCGTCGCGGCTGGGGGCGGTGCCACAGGCAGCGGCCTGCTGATCAGCGCCCACGTAGGGGGTGCCGGTCACGTCTTCACAGGCGCCGCGCTCGGCGCCGGTCATCACACCACCGATGCCGGGCTGGATGCCGGTCATGCGGTTGGAATTGCGGACGGCGGTGCGTTCACGGGTGGCGCGCACGGCCTGGGCGTTGCAGAAGTCGCCCGCCTGCTCGAGGCCGGCGTAGGGGGTGCCGGTGACCACCTTGCAGGTGCCGGGCTCATCGCCGGTCACCTTGGAGGAACGGCCGGTGCGGGTGCCACTCACCACCTGGTTGCGGTTGGTGACGCTGAAGCCCACCTTGGCGGCCTCAGGCGCAGGGCGGGTGCCGCAGAAGCCTTCGAACTGCTGGCTGCCGATGTATTCATCGCCGGTCACGTTGCGGCAGCTGCCGGGCTCATCGCCGGTGACGCGCTCGCTGCGGCCGACGGCGGTGCCGGTGATGCCGGTGCCGCGCAGGGTGCTGAAGGCATTCACCTTGGCCGGAGCGTGGCCTGCAGCAGGAGGTTCGGCGCCGAGGTACTGATCGCCGGTGAGCTGACGGCCGGAGCCGGGCTCATCGCCGGTGACCTTTTCGCTGCGGCCCACCATCACGCCGCTCACGGCCTGACCGCCGACGGTCTGGCTGCGGCCCACCTTGCGCACGGAAGGCGTGGTGGTGCCGCAGTAGGCCTCCGACTGATTGGCCGAGATGTATTCGGTACCGGTGATGGTCTTGCAGGTGCCGGGCTCATCGCCGGTGACCTTCTCGCTGCGGCCTACTTCGTTGCCGGTGACGCGATTGCCGTGGCTGGTGGCGGTGACGCGCACCTTGGCGGGCTGAATCGGTGCCGAGGGCTGGGTGCCGCAGAAGGTCTGGAACACTTCCGCGCCCAGATATTCCGTGCCGGTGATGGTGCGGCAGGTGGCGGCTTCGTTGCCGGTGGTCTTCACCGAGCGGTTGGCCTGGGTGCCGGTGATCGTTTGGCCGGCGAGGGTTTCGCTCACGCCCACCTTCCAGGTGGCATCGGCTGCGGCGGCCTGCTTCGAACCGTGGCGGTTGGGGCCGCTGGGACGGGTGCCGCTGTTGCGTGCGGTGCCGGCGGAACCGGTCTTGCTCTTGAGCTCACGCACTTTCTGGGAGAGCTCGCGGGCGCTCAGGTCGGGGTTGATCTGGCGGGCCACAGCGGCTGGGCCGGTCTTGCTGGTGCTGCTGGCCGACTTACCGCGCTTGGAGAGCGCCTCGCGGCGGGCCAGCACCAGCGCACGGCTGGGGTTGTGCTGAGCGGACACCTTGCGGGCGGCAGGGCGGTTGCTGCTGTTGCTGGCGCTGGAAGAGGCGCGGCTGCTCAGCGACAGGCTGGCGGCTTGGCTGCGGGTGTTGGTCTCGGAAGCGTGCTCGTGGCACTTGCACTTGTGCTCGGGCGCTGCCTGGGCGGGAGCAGCAGCCTTGGGAGCGTCCTTGGCCACGTCAGTGCGGGTGCGGTCCCTCGATTGAGAGGCACGCTTGCCGTTGCGGCTGAGCGCTTCGCGACGGGCCAGCACCAGGTCGCGGCTGGGGTTGCTGACACGCTTGGGAGTGCTGCTGCTACGCGCTGCGGCAGCACTCGGGGTGCCCAGGCTGCGGGCCGGTGCCTGGGTTGGGGCGGGCGACGACGCTGCGGGCGTGGCCACGGGTGCCGGGGGAGCGGCCTGAGTGCGGCTGGGGCGTGCATCAGCTGCTGTACGCACGCGTCCACCGCTCGCGTTCATGCGGCTGGCGGCCTTCTTGCCTCCATCGGTGAGGGCCTTTCGGCGCTCCAGGGCTGCTTCGCGACTCGATTTGGTGGCCATGTCCGCCCGGCGTATGGAATGACTGGGTATGCGGCACCCCTGCCCTGTTGATGCACAGGCCTGCAGGGAGTTGCACAAAAC
>JBDKGF010000043.1:0-3035 GCA_039798305.1 Cyanobacteriota bacterium | reverse complement strand
GGCCAGACCCCAGCCCCAACCGGCCATCTCCCGGTGGGACAGCGCCACGATGGCGGCCACCACGCCCTCCACCAGAAAGACGATGCCGATGGCAAAGGCCAGAGCCGCCACCTGGGCTGCCGCCGGCACGATGCCGGCACTGAATTGCTGAATGATCCAGGCGCCGGTGACCAGGAACAACGTGGACACCACCAGACGCCAGAAGCAATGCCAGCGGCTCAGGCGGCGTGACCGGTTGAGGCTGTTGATCCAGCCGAAGATGCCCCCCACCAGAAAAGCCAGCGCCACGATCACCGTGACCCAGGCGGAGGCGATCACGGGGAACAGCAAGGCGAGCACCCCGAGCACCAGCAGCAGGATGCCTTCGGCGATGGTGAAACTGCGCAGGGAACCCAGATCGAGCTCCGGTCTGTCGGACGCCATAGAGAAAGATCGTCTACTGGACGGTAGACATGGCGGCGGGGAACGTCAGCTCCAGCCGTGTTCCGCCAGCCAGCCAGGGGTGATCATGTCCTCGGAGCGCGCGGTCGAGGAAGCCGCCCCAGCCTGGCCCTGCCCACGCCAGGCCAGCAACCGCTCGGTGTATTTGGCGAGCAGATCAGCCTCGAGATTCACCGCATCGCCGACCCGCAACCGCTGCAGGGTGGTGGAGCTCCAGGTGTGGGGGATCACGGCGATCCAGAACTCCGCCCCATCGGCGCTGCAGTCGGCCACCGTGAGGCTGATGCCATCCACCGCCACGCTGGCCTTTTCGCACACGTAGCGCCCGTAGGCAGGGTTGCTCCAGCGCAGCACCAGCCGCCAGGACGCCGGTTGCTGCTCCACCGCCACCACGATGCCCTGGCCATCCACGTGACCGCTCACCAGATGGCCGCCCAGGCGATCCACCAGACGCAGGGCCGGCTCCAGGTTCACCCAGCCGCGGCGATCAGCCTTGGCGGCCAGGGTGGTGCGGGCCAGCGTTTCTTCGCTCACATCGGCCTTGAACCCATGGGCCGAGCGCTGGGTCACCGTCAGGCACACCCCGTCCACCGCCACACTGTCGCCAAGGGCCAGGGCGGCCGGATCGAGCCCGGCATCAGCTGGCACCAGCAGTTCCACACCACCGCTGCAGCGCTGCAGCTGCCCGACGGCCTGCACCAGCCCGGTGAACATGCGGTGCCCCGATCAACCCTGGCCATAATCGGGCAAGGGCGTCTGCAGGCAATCGATGGTTGAGATGCGCGTGGCTGGCATCGCCCTCGACGCCGCCAGTCGCAGCCCGATTGTGCTGCTGCGCGATCCCTCCGGTCGCCGTCAGGTGCCGATCTGGATCGACCAGGCCCAGGCCCAGAACATCATGGCCGGGCTGAAGGACCAGGCTCCCGCGCGGCCCCTCAGCCACGACCTGATGGCCAGGCTGCTGGAGGTGGGCGGGCTCGAACTGCAGCGCGTGATCATTCACACCATCGAAGACAGCACCTTCCGGGCCGTGCTGAAGCTCAGCGGCCCCGATGGCCGCAGCCACGATGTGGATGCCCGCCCCAGCGATGCCATCGCCCTGGCCCTGCGCACCGGCAGTGGCATCTGGATGCTGGAGGAGGTGGTGGCCGATGCCTCCATCCCGGTGGATGCGGAAGCCGATGCCGAGGATGCCGCCGACTTCCGTCGCTTTCTCGATGGGATCAGTCCCGCCGAGCTGGTGCGCCACATCCGTCAGGCCCAGACCGACAGCAGCGAGGAGCAGGGCAGCGATGACGAAGAAGCCCCCGGCGGTGACACCACCCCCAGCTGAGCGCCGCCCCTTCGGACGCGGAGCGGCCGTCTCGCCCTTTTGCCTGGGCACGATGCGGGCAACGGGCAGCGCCGAGCAGATGGCAGCCGTGCTCGCCGCAGCGATGGCGGCGGGAATCAATCACGTGGAAACGGCCCCGGCCTACGGCATGGCTGAGCGCCATCTGGGGCAGGCGCTGCGCGCCATCCGTGCTCGCCATCCAGCCGCCCACGCCGATCTGGTGATCACCAGCAAGCTGCTGCCTGGACTCAGCCTGCAAGAGGGGCAGGAGCAACTGCGGGCCCTGCTGCAGCGACTGGGGTTGCCGCGGCTGCACAACCTGGCGGTGCATGGCCTGAACCGGCCTGAACACCTGAACTGGGCCCTGCAGGGTGATGGCGCCGAGCTGCTCGCGTGGGCGCTCGATCAACAACTGGTGGGCCAGGTGGGGTTTTCCAGCCATGGCAGCAATGCCCTGATCGAACAGGCGCTGGCCAGCGGACGCTTCAGCTTCTGCAGCCTGCATCTGCATCTGTTCGACCAAACCCGGCTTCCCCTCGCCCGTGCTGCCCTGCAGCAGGGAATCGGCGTGCTGGCCATCTCCCCGGCCGACAAGGGCGGACGGCTCTATGCCCCCTCACCTGAGCTCCTGGCGGATTGCGCACCCTTCCATCCCCTGGAGCTGGCCTATCGCTTTCTGCTGGATGCCGGCATCTCCACCCTCACCCTCGGTGCGGAGCAGCCCTCCGATCTGGCCCTGGCCGTGAGCCTCAGCGGCGCCAAACCCTGGCTGAGCGACGCGCACCGCGCCGCCCTCAGTCACCTGCAGGCGGCGGGCCGGGAGCGCCTTGGCGCCGAGGCCTGCGGCCAATGCCGCGCCTGCCTGCCCTGCCCGAGCGAGGTGCCGATCCCGGAGCTGCTGCGCCTGCGCAATCTGGCCGTGGGCCACGGCATGAGCGCCTTCGCCCAGGAGCGCTACAACCTGATCGGCCGTGCCGGCCACTGGTGGGAGGAGCTCAATGCCAGTGCCTGCCAGCGCTGCGGCGCCTGCCTGCCCCGCTGCCCCCACCAGCTGCCGATTCCCGATCTGCTGGCCGACACCCATCAGCGGCTGGCGGCAGCACCCCGGCGGCGGCTCTGGGGCTGACCGCTAGCCAGCCATCGCCTGATCCCACAGCTGCTGCAAGTCCTGCCGCTCAGCGGATGTGAGCGGCTCCAGGTTGGTGCAGCGCGCCAGCACGGCCGGCGGCGGCAGCAGCAACGGCCGCAACCGCGCCGGCCG
>JBDKGF010000042.1:0-2809 GCA_039798305.1 Cyanobacteriota bacterium | reverse complement strand
GTGCCACCGCGCTCCCGCAGCACGGACCGTTCTTCGCTCGACTCGAAGAAGTCGTTGCCCATCACCAGGGTGTCCTGCAGCACCACTTCGTCCTCCACACGGGTGCGCACGCCAAGCACGCAGTGATGCACGCTGCAGGCCTTGAGCATCGAACCCTCGCCGATGATCGATTGGGTCACCTGGGCATCGAGCATCTTGCTCGGGGGCAGGTAACGGGGGCGGGTGTAGATCGGGAACTGCTCGTCGTAGAACGAGAAGGCCGGGTTGGGCTGATCGGTGAGCGCCAGATTGGCTTCATAGAAGGCGCCGATGGTGCCGATGTCTTCCCAGTAGTCATCGAACAGGAAGCTCTGCAGGTGATCACCCCGCTTGAGCGCTTCCGGGATGATCTCCTTGCCGAAATCGGTGGCCGTGGGGTTCTTGGCCAGCAGATCGAACAGGGTGTCGCGGCTGAACACATAGATGCCCATCGAGGCCAGATAAGGCCGCTTCAGGGCCTCGTCGGCAGGAAGTCCGAGACGTGACGTATCCACCCACATCGCCTTGAGTTCCTCGCCCTTGGGCTTCTCGCGGAACTCCTGGATGCGACCGTGATCATTGGTGTGCATCAGGCCGAACCCTTCGGCCTGGGCAGCATCCACCGGCAGGGCACCGATGCTCACGTCGGCGCCGCTGGCGATGTGGTGATCCACAAAGGTGCTGTAGTCCATCCGGTAGAGCTGGTCGCCGGAGAGGATCAGGTAGTGGTCCACATCCCACTCCTGAAACAGCCACTGGTATTTGCGCACTGCATCGGCCGTACCCTCAAACCAGCTGGGGCTCTCGGGCGTCTGCTGCGCCGCCAACACCTCCACAAAGCCCTGACCGAAGCCCGAGGAGAGGTTGTAGCTCTGGGTGAGGTGCCGGTTCAGCGAAGCGCTGTTGAACTGCGTCAACACGTACATCTTGTTGATGCCGGAGTTGATGCAATTACTGATCGGAATATCAATCAGTCGATACTTGCCGGCCAGAGGCACAGCGGGCTTGGCGCGCATCTTGGTGAGCGGATAGAGGCGCGTGCCGGCTCCGCCGCCGAGAATGATCGCCAGAACGCGCTTCATACCTGTTCCCTAGTGCCTTGGGCGCCAAGACGGTAGGCGAACCACTGCCCTCACCGGAAGCCTTCTGAGCAGATTGGCTGAAAACGGAAAGGGCGCGTCACACGCACCGGGCCATGGGGCTCAGTCCTGGCTCTCGTGCAACTCGAACAGATCCTGGAGCACCTTCATCGCCTGGTGCCGCTGCTGACGGGGCTGCGGTGCCCGCAGGTTGGTCACGGGGGTATGGAGGATCTTGTTGATGATCCCTTTGGTGAGGGCCTCCACCACCTTGCGCTCCCGGGCCGAGAGATCCGGACCCATGCGGCTGAGCGCCTTCTGCAGCTCCTGCTCACGGATCACCTCCAGCTGTGTGCGCAGGCGATTGGCGACAGGCACCGCCTCAAGACCATCCCACCAGTCGAGGAAGTCGCGACCCTCCTGGCGCAGCATCCCTTCCGCCTCCGCGGCGATCTCGCGGCGGGCCTCCTGGTTGCGCGCCACCACCTCCTGCAGATCATCCACGTCGTAGGAGTCGACGCCGCTGAGCTCACCGACGCCGGCGGCGATGTTGCGGGGACCACCGATGTCAACGAGCATCAGCGAGGAGCGGCGGTTCAGCTTCTCCAGTCGCTCCACCGTGATGATCGGCTCATCGGCTCCGGTGCTGGTGAACACCAGCGAGCAGGTGCTCAGGCAATGGTCCAGATCCGTGAGGGGCCGGCATTGCACCGGCAGGCCGGGGAAATCGGCGGCCATCTGCTCAGCCCGCTGCACCGTGCGGTTGAGCAGCACCACACCACGGGCACCTTTGGCCTGTAGGTGCTGCAGCAGCAGGCGCGCCATGCGCCCGGCACCCACCACGGCGATCTGCTCCTGATCGAGCGGCACCAGATCATCCACGCCGCGGGCCTGGCCCACCTTCAACTGGGCGAGCTCCACGGCCGCGGAGCTGATCGACACAGCACCGGTGCCGAGGTTGGTTTCGCTGCGCACCCGCTTGCCGGTGCTCACGGCCTGATTGAGCAGGCGATTGAGGATCGGACCGATGGAGCGGTGCTCCTGGCCCAGGCGATACATCTTCTTCACCTGGGAGAGGATCTGCCCCTCGCCGAGCACCAGTGAATCCAGGCCAGCGGCCACCCGCATCAGGTGGGCGACAGCCTCTTCGTGGTGGTAGGTGAACAGGTGCGGGGTGAGCTCCTCGAGCTGCAGCCCGGAGTGATCACTGAGAAAATTGCCGACGGCGCTCACACCCTGGTCGGGGTGGCGCAGCAGGGTGTAGATCTCGAGCCGGTTACACGTGCTCAGGATCGAGGCCTCCAGCACCTCATCGCTCGAGCGCAGCCGCTGCAGGGAATCCTCGATCGCCTGCTCGGCAATGCTGAGGCGTTCCCGGATCTCCACCGGGGCCGTGCGGTGACTGAGGCCGACGACGGCGATGTGCATGGAGCGGAAACGAAACGTGCGAGAGGGAACGAAGACGGAATGCCGACACAAAGGCGGGGTGCCCTGAAGGATTCAGAGCACCCCAACCGCTGCGGGACAGATCAGCGCAGAGCGATGCTCTGGGCGCCGTCCTTGATGTGCACGGTGGTGGTGAAGCGTGCGGTGTTGTCCAGGGTGCTGATCACCAGGGAGCTGGTGCGGGTGCAGTCCTTCTCGAACTTCACGCCGTCGAACAGCAGACCATCGGTGATACCGGTGGCAGCGAACACCACGTTCTCGCCGCA
>JBDKGF010000041.1:0-4626 GCA_039798305.1 Cyanobacteriota bacterium | reverse complement strand
GGTGCCGGTGATCCAGGCCATGCCGCGCACCGAGCTGCTGGAGCAGGGCGACGGCTACCTGCATGCCACCGCCAGCAGTGCCCTGTTCGGTTTCGTGGATGATCTGGAGCTCTACGCCGATGCCTCCCGTGGTGTGCTGCAGGCACGCTCAGTGTCGCGGCTGGGGGATTCCGATCTGGGGGTGAACGAGAAGCGCCTGAGCGCGTTGCGTCAGCAGCTCCCCTGATCGGGCGCGCCCTCAGGATTGACGACCGCCGCAGTCTTGCCAGTCGTTCAGTAAGCCCATCAGCTCAACGTGCATCGCACGTAGTGCGGTGATTTTGTCTTCGATCTCGCCGGCCTTGGTTCGGATCGTGTTCTGCAACGACGTGCAGGTGCAGATGCCGGAACGCCGTGTTTCGAGAATCTTCCTCACGTCCGGCAGAGGAATCTCCAGAGCCCGAAGGGTGCGGATGAACGTCAGATCAGCAAATACGTCCGGGCCAAACAAACGAAAGCCGCCCTCGCTGCGGCTGGTCGGATGGATCAGTCCCTCATCGCAGTAGAAGCGGATGGTCTTCACCGTGAGACCCGAGCGCGCTGCCACGTCGCCGATTTTGAGGAGTCCAGTCGACATCGCTTGACTCTCCAGCAAGAGGAGAGGTCATCGTAGAGGTCTGACCTCGCTTCCTTGCTCCATGCGTCGCGCCCTGGCCTGTCTGATGTTGCTCAGCCTCCTGGCCCCCGCCGCCCAGGGCCAAGCGGATCACCATCACCACCATCCCGGGCCGCAGGTACCAGGGGCCAGTTCACCCCCGGCTGATCACGGTGTCCGTGTTCATGATCTGGGACCAGCCGGCAGCACCTATGACCTGCGCTGGATCGATGCAATGGTGCAGCACCACACGGGTGCCCTGCGCATGAGCGAATTTGTGTTCGATATCGGTGTGCCGGGTGTGGGATCTCTGGGTAAGGAGATCTGGCGTGATCAGGCTCAGGAGATCAAAGCGATGGGGCAGTGGCGCAAGGGCTGGTATCCCGAGGCCCCGGTTGATCCCGTAGTCCTCAAGTCGGGCGGCAATCCAGATGCGATGGCCGATCTCACCCGCATGAGCACCGCTCAGATTCAGGCCATGCAGATGATGGGCTCCACGCCCACCCGAGAGAACCGGGTGAATTGGTTCCTGGAGGGGATGCTGGCCCACCACGGCGGAGCGTTGATGATGGCCCACGATGCCTTGAACAAGAGCACCAATCCCACGATCCGGCGCCTGGCCCGGCAGATCATCGTGGCCCAACGCCGGGAAATTCTGGAGCTGCGCCGCATGCTCAGGCGCGACGGATTCAATCAACCGGAGTACTACCGCTTCGATGCTCTGTTCAGCATCTGATCAACACTTCAGACAGGCTGCCGTCATCCTCACGGGCTGACAGCCGGGGTAAGCGTGTCTCCAGGATCGCCCTGGCTCAAGGGTTGAGACGCTCCTCACACCACTCTTGATCAGCGCGCCAGCGCCGCCGCTGGTGCGGATGGCCTGTGAGCTCCAGCAGCTCCACCTCCAACACCTCGATCCGCACCAGCTCGAAGCTGTCGGGCATGGCCGAGCCGTCCGCCAGCTCAGACGGGAAGGCTGCTTCCCGTTCAAAGGGTGCCCCAGGTTCCGGCCAACCCCAGAGGGCTCTGGCCCCGGGGTTGAGTTGCTGCCAGTGCTGCTGGCGTGCTTCAAGATCCGGCTCGGGCAGCAGTGCCAGATGCTGGCCCCGCAGCCGAAACTGCGAGCGGGCCTTGGGCAAAAGCCAGCACAGCTCCACCCGCGGCTCCTGCTGCAGTTCGCTCGATTTGCTGCTGCGCCGATCGGTGAGCAGATCGAGCAGGGCAGGCCCGCCCCAGCCCCGGAACACCAGTGTGCGCACCCGCGGTGCTCCGTCGAGTCCCAGGGTGGCCAGCTGCAGCCAGCGGGCCTGAGGGGATCGCCCCTCCCGCTGGCGGGCGCCCCGTAGCAACGGCCGCCAGGGGGGAAGCGACATGGGGCTTCAGCCGATCGGTGGTGTGTTGAGTTTGTAGCCGCTGTCGATCGTCGAGGCGGGCAGCGGTTGGCTTTCCTCGTTGGGGATCATCACCTCGATGTAGGCGGCGCCGTCGTGGGCATCGATGCGATCGAGCACCTCATCGAGTTCGGCCACGGTGCTCACACGAGCACTCAGCCAGTTCTTGCACCCGAAGGCTTTCGGGAGCAGGTGGTAGTTCACTGCAGCGAGGTCGTCGTAGCCGTGCCCCCGTTCGCTGATCACATCCTCGATGCCGTAGAGGTTGTTGTTGAGCACAACGATCCGCGGCTTGATGCCGTAGCGCCCCATCACGGCGAGTTCATTGAGGGTGAGTTGGTGGGATCCATCGCCCGTCACCATCCAGGTATGGCCTGTGGTCTTGGCCATCGCCACGCCAAGGCACGCAGGTGTGGCCCAGCCGATTGAGCCCCAGAGGCCTTGCCCTTCTGCACTCACCCCAGCGGGCATCAACATCTTGTTGAGGTGGGTCATGCAGGTGCCTGTTTCGATCACCACCGTGTCGCCGGAGCGCAAACGTCGCTGCAGTCGCGGATAAACGTTGGCTGAGCAGGTGGCATCTCCAGCTGCCCCCACCAGCGGCATCTCCTCGATCTTTAGGCCGTGGTCGTTGCAGCGGGTGGTGACGCGCTTGCAGAGGGCATCGAGTACGTCGTCGATGGCCACATTCACGAACACCTTGTCGCCGGCGCGAACCCAGTTGTCCTGGATGGAGACGACCTTGCTGGGGTCGTAGCCGCCAGTCCACATCCCGGTGTTGAGCTCGGTATCCACGATCCCACCGATGTCGAGGATCAGGTCGGCGTCACTCACCAGACGGCGAACCTCATCCGACGATGACCAGTCACCGGCGTAGAGGCCGGCGTATTGAGACATCGACTCATCGATTGTTCCCTTGTCGTTGGGTGTGATGGCCGTGGGCAGGTTGGTCTGGCGAATGAGCTCGAGTGCCCGCTCGCGCACGCCGTAGCGGCTCACCAGGTGGGTCAGAACAGCCACGGGGCGCGATGCGGCCTCCAATCGGGCGAGGATTGTTCCCACTGCCGCGTCCAGCTCCTGTGGAACGCTGTGCTGGCGTTTGATCGCGCTGAGCGGTTGGCCTTGCACCGGTGTGCCGAGCACGGGCTGTCCACCGTTGACCTCGGAGATCACCAGGTAAGCGGGCATGCTGCGCCGCAGCGCCTCACGGATCACCCGCTCGAGTTCGTCGATGCAGTTGTCGGGTGTGAGCACCGCGCTCACACAGGCCGCTTCGGCCGAGAGGGCCTGGAAGCGGTCGTAGATCGCATCGCCCAGGTTGTGGTGGGTGATCAGTCCCTGTTTCTGGATCCGTTCACTGGGCATGCCCACCAGGTGAAACACCGGGAGCCGATGGGCCTTGCTGCCCATCACACCGTTGATCGCTGAGAGCTCGCCAACGCCGTAGGTGGTGGAGAGCAGTGCCACGCCTCGGATGCGCGCGTAGCCATCGGCGGCATAGGCGGCATTCAGTTCATTGGCGCAGGCCACCCATGACAACGACGGCACGTTTTCAACGGCGTCGTCGATCGCGAAGGCATAGTCGCCGGGAACGCCGAAGATCCGATCGATGCCCAGCTGGGACAGGCGGCTCAGGGTGTACTGAGCGACGGACGGTGCGGCCATGGCCAGGAGCTCAGGGGGGCTAAGGATTCACATGGCATAGGCGCTTCGTCTGTACCTGGCTCTGGAGCAATCACGAAGATCCCTAGGCAACCTGCGCTGATTCAGTGGTTCAGCTGGAGGATTCACAGCTGTAAAACTCCCAATCGCCTCGCCGCTGGGCAAACTCCGGATGCTCGGGATCGCTGGCCTGCCACCACCAGCGGCCATCGCTGTAGCTGGGGGTGCCGGCGTTGTTGGTGCGCGGCAGCTGCAGGCTCACGCCGCGCCACTGCAACACGATGAAGGCGCCGGGCACCGTGCCGCTGGCGGTGTTGGGAATGCCTGGGGCATCCACGGCGCCGATGTGCACCGCGGCGAGCAGTGGCTCGCCCTCGCAGAGGAAGTGCTCAGGGGCCGGATCCATCGCCGCCAGGCTCTGTGGCGGTGAGATCAGACCCCACAGGGGCAGCAGCACGGCCATCACCACGGCGAGGAGCTGAGTCACGGCAGCAGAGCAGCGATCGCCAGGATGGCGCAATGACCCTCACGCTCGTGTACGACGGCGGCTGCCCCTTCTGCCGCCATTTCGCCTTGCGCAGCGAGTTGGAGGGTGGCTTGCCGGATCTGGTGATCCGCGATGGCCGTGCCCATCACGCCCTGCGGGCGGCGTTAAACGAGCGAGGCCTGGATCTGGCCCGTGGTGCGGTGTTGCTGGAGGGGGAGCAGGCCTGGCATGGGGCCGAGGCGATCGCCGAGTTGTGCGGGCGGCTGCAGGCCAGCGATCCGCTGTTGGCACTCCTGAATCATCTGTTTTCTGCCCCGCCCCGGGCCCGGCAGCTGTATCCCTTGCTGCTGTGGGCCCGGCGTACGGCGTTGCAATGGAAAGGCCTACCGGAAGATCCCGATTAAACGGGGATCCGGCAGGCCTGAGGGATCAAACAGCAGCTCTACGGCCTG
>JBDKGF010000040.1:0-4978 GCA_039798305.1 Cyanobacteriota bacterium | reverse complement strand
GCTCCGCCGCGTCGGCTGAGGCCGCGGAAGGAGAACGCCATGTCGGTGGGCGTGTTGGCGTTGAGGGCAAGCAGTTCACACACAGGCGTCAGCGCGATTGGGCGAACAGGCGATCCCAGAGCCCGCCGTTGTCAAAGAAGGTCTTGTTGACAGCCTCCCAGCCGCCAAAGTCCTTCACCGAGAAGAAGGTCTTCACCGGAGCGAAGCGATCCTTCACGCGTTGCCACACCGTTGGGTTCGTGGGGCGGAAACCTTCCTCGGCAAAGATCTGCTGGGCTTCTTCAGTGAAGAGGTAGGCGGCCAGGGCTTCAGCGACTTTGCGGGTGCCCTTGCGATCCACCACCTTGTCCACCACCGCCACAGGGCCCTCGATGCGGATGTTCACCTCGGGCACCACGAACGGCGCCTTGAGATCACCCGTGCGGGTGGCCAGGATCGCCTCATTCTCGTAGTTCAACAACACATCGCCCTGATCACGCTTCAGGAACACGTCGGATGCTTCGCGAGCATCCTTCGGCAGGTTGTCGACGTTCTTGTACACGTTGGTGACGTAGGCCTCCGCCTGCTTCTGATCACCACCGGTCTGGGTCACCGAGCCCCAGAGCCCCAGGAAGTTCCAGCGTGCACCACCGGAGGTCTTGGGGTTGGCGGTCACCACCGTCACCCCGGGCTTCACCAGATCCTTCCAGGTGCGCACGCCCTTGGGATTGCCGGCGCGGGTCAGGAAGGCCACCGCGGAGTTGGTGATGATGCTGTCGCTGGGCAGCTCCTTCTCCCAGCCCGGCTGGATCAGACCGGCCTCCTGCAGCTTGAGCACATCGGCCGAGAGGGCCAGGGTGGCCACATCGGCATCCAGGCCATCGATCACCGCCCGGGTTTGGGTACCTGATCCGCCGTAGCTGGTGCGGATCTTGATCTCCTGGCCGGTCTTGGCCTTCCAATCGGCGGCGAACTTGGGAAGGATCTTGTCGTAGGCGCCTTTGGTCACGGCGTAGCTCACGAGCAGCAGCTCCTGCTTGCCCTCGCCCTTGCCGCCCTCAGCCGAGGGGCCCGAGGCGGTGCCACAGGCCGTGAGCAGGATCGAGCTGCTCAGCGCCAGAAGCGAACCGCGGGAAAGGAGTTGATGCATTGTCACGTGAGTCGATCGGGAATATGCGCAAATCATACAGCGGTAGCTCGGTCGCCTTTCCGCTCTTCAGTGCTGACGGCCGAAGCGCGCCATGAAAAAACCCCGGCTCTGAACCGGGGTCTTGCTGAAGCTGCAGGGCTGCGTTGAACGGTTGGCGGGATTTTGCTCAGCGCGTGCGGGCAAAGATCTGATCCCAGACCCCGCCCTTGCCGAAGAACTTCTTGTCCACACCGGCCCAGCCGCCGAAGTCACCCACCTTGAAAAAGCTCACGTTCTGGAACTTGCCTTTTGCGTAGGCCTTGCCCTCAGGCGTGGTGGGGCGGAAACCGTTGTCGGCGAACACCTTCTGGGCGGCCGGGGAATACAGGTAGCGCACAAACGCTTCAGCCACCTTTCGGGTGCCGCGGCGGTCCACCACCTTGTCCACCACGGTGACGGGCTGCTCAGTCAGCACATTGGGGCTGAACAGCTTGTAGGGGGTGGTCCACTCGCCTTTGCGACGGGCCAGGATCGCCTCGGTTTCCCAGTTCAGCAGCACATCACCCTGGCGCCGTTTCACGAACGCATCGGTGGCTTCGCGGGCGTCTTTGGGCAGCACATCGGCGTTCTTGTAAACACCGGTGATGAAGCTACGGGCCTGTGCTTCCGTGCCGCCGCTGCGGGTGATCGCACCCCAGAGCGCCAGGAAGTTCCAGCGGGCCCCACCTGAGGTTTTGGGGTTGGCCAGCACCACATCCACGTCTTTGTTGTCGAGGTCCTTCCAGCTGTTGATCTTCTTGGGGTTACCGGGACGGACGAACACGGCCACGGTGGAGTTGATCGGCGTGGAGTTGTAGGGATTTTCCCGCTCCCAACCGGGCCTGATCAGTCCTGCCTGCTGAATCTTGGTCACATCAGCAGCCATGGCCAGGCTCACCACATCGGCCTCGAGGCCGTCGATCACGGCGCGGGTCTGGGAGCCGGAGCCTCCATAGCTGCCCTTGAAGCTCACGGTTTGGCCTGTCTTCTTCTTCCAGTCAGCGGCAAACAGCTTGAAGATCTGGTCGTAGGCGGATTTGGTCACGGCGTAGGACACCACCGTGAGGGTCTGGGGTTTGGCGGGTTGCTGGGCCTGCACGATCGGCGCGTTCAGGGTTGCGGCCGCGGTGGCCGCCAGCGGCAGAACAGCCAGACCCGTGATCAGCACTTGGCGACGCAGCTCGGAGCGCCCGGTGAGCGGAGGTACCACGGTTCTTCGGTCGGGAACAAGGGGAACTTATCGGTCTTCGCCGCCGGTCCGATGTGCTTCAAACCACACGGGCAGGAGCACTGATTTCCTACCCAGTAGCCGTGCTTTGCCTGACACAATGGACGCTGTGCAGGTGGAGCCATGCCGTTCAGCGCCAAGACGGAATACGGACTTGTCGCCCTGATGGACCTAGCGACCGCCCACGCCACCGGCGAATTGGTTCAGACCGGCGAGATCTGCCGGCGCCATGCCATTCCGGAGCGCTACCTCGAACAGATGCTCACCTCCCTGCGTAAGGGGGGCTTTCTCAAAAGCGTTCGCGGACCTCGAGGCGGCTTTCTGCTGGCGCGGCCTCCCGAGCAGATCCGAATTCTTGACGTGGAGGCCTGTCTGGAGGGGGAGACCTCGCCGTCGCGCAAGGGTGAACGGCAGGATCCCGAATTTCAGGCCTTGATCGAACTCGGCAACCGCCTCGAGCAGGCCCGCTCAGCGATCTTGAAGGAGACGACCCTGGCGCAACTGGTCCAGAAGCGCGACCAGTTCAAGCAGCCCCTGCCGATGTTCTACATCTGAGCGCCGCAGAAACCGGCCCTCGTGTGCCTTGAAATACCGGTACCCCTATCGGGATTGGTGCATACTGCCGCCAGCTGCCTGCCGCCCATGACCTGTTGTGCGCGAATGCCCCGCCTCCGATTGCTCTCCGCCCTCGATGACCCGCCCCATCGCCCACCAGCGCCATGACCACCACACACCTGAAACGGCCCTTGCGACTCACGCTTCATCCTCAGGATGTGCTGCCTGAGCACATGAGCTGGCGGTTGCATGAGGGTTATGTGCGCTCATCCACCTGGGATGACGATGGGGAATCGATCACCCTGGGACTGTGGGGCCCCGGTGATGTGATCAGTTCGGAAGATCCTGTTCTGCATCCACTGGAATTGCATTGTCTCACCACGGTTGTGGTGGAACATCTGGAGCTCGATGACGACACCCAGCTCCAACACATTCGCCGCGAACGGCAGATGTTGGCCGAGTTGCATGCCATCCAGCGCATCCGCTCCGGTGAGCGTCGTCTGCTGGCCCTGCTCACCTGGATCGCCCGCTCCTTTGGTCAGATCAACCGTCACGGCTGCAGGCTCTCCCTGGCCGAGCTGAACCTCACCCATCGCGGTCTCGCTGATTTGTGCGGTCTGACGCGGGTCACGGTGACCAAATTGCTGAGCCGTTTCCGGCAGGACGGCGTCCTGGTGAGCGTTGGGGAGAACGATCTCCTCATCCCGCGGGAGCCATGACAACGCCCCCTCCTCCCTGGTGCCTGCACTGGGGCAGTGACGGTGAGCTCGCCTGGAGCGATCGCCACGACGTGATTCAGCGCTTGCTGGTTCACGAACCAGCCATGGCAGCGGCTCTCCCCAAGCAGCCGAAGGCTCTGCCGGTGAGTGTCACTTGCCAGCGGCGCAAGCGAACGCCGTCTTGTTCCCATCCATAACCCTGGGCCTCCTTGTGCTCAGACAGGGAGGCCTTTGCCTTGAACGTCTTCCACCATGCCTGCGATTTTTGCCAATAACAGCCTCACCACAGGCGGAACACCCTTGGTGCAGCTGCATCGGGTCAGCGCAGGCTGCAACGCCCGCATCCTGGCCAAGATCGAAGGACGCAATCCCGCCTTTTCGGTGAAATGCCGCATCGGCGCGGCGATGGTGGCTCAGGCAGAGCGTGATGGCCTGTTGGGGCCGGGGAAAGAACTGATTGAACCCACCAGCGGCAATACCGGCATCGCCTTGGCATTTGTAGCTGCCTCCCGTGGTCTTCCGCTCACCTTGACGATGCCCGACACGATGAGTGAAGAGCGGCGCAAATTGCTCCTTGCCTATGGAGCTCGCCTGGTGCTCACCGAAGGGCGCCACGGCATGCCCGGAGCGATTGCGATGGCTGAGTCGATGACGATCAGTGATCCCGATCGCTATGTGTTGCTGCAGCAGTTCGCCAATCCAGCCAACCCGCAGATCCATCACGACACCACCGGCCCTGAAATCTGGGCCGACACCGATGCTCAGGTGGATGCTGTGGTGGCTGGGGTCGGAACCGGCGGCACTATCAGTGGCATCAGTCGCTACATCAAGCGCACGCTTGGCAAGCCATTGATCTCGGTGGCGGTGGAGCCTGAGCAGAGCCCGGTGATCAGCCAGACCCTGGCTGGTGAATCCGTGCAACCCGGGCCCCATCGCATTCAAGGCATTGGCGCAGGCTTTGTTCCAGCCAACCTCGATCTCTCCTTGGTGGACCGAGTCGAACGGGTGAGTGATCAAGATGCGATGACGATGGCCAGACGCCTGGCCAAAGAGGAGGGCATTCTGGCTGGCATCTCCTGCGGCGCTGCCGTCACAGCGGCTGTTCGCGTGGCCAGAGAAGCGGAATTCGCTGGCAAAACAATCGTGGTGATTCTGCCGGACTCAGGTGAGCGCTACTTGAGCACCAATCTGTTTCTGACAGAAGGTGATTCAGGGCGCTGATCACCAACAAAAAGCCCCCGAGGCATTCCCCCGGGGGCTGGTGCTTCTGAGCGGCTGTGGCTGCGGCTGCTCAGTCCATCACTTGTTGGGCTGCGGGGTCATGCGCAG
>JBDKGF010000039.1:0-5496 GCA_039798305.1 Cyanobacteriota bacterium | reverse complement strand
CACCTGAGCCGGCTGAGTGAGGAGGTGATCCTCTGGGCCAGTGAGGAGTTCGGCTTCGTGAAACTCACCGACCGCTGCGCCACCGGCAGCAGCTTGATGCCCCAGAAAAAGAACCCCGATGTGCCCGAACTAGTGCGCGGCAAGTGCGGCCGGGTGTTCGGCCACCTGCAGGGGCTGCTGGTGATGATCAAGGGTCTGCCCCTCGCCTACAACAAGGACTTCCAGGAGGACAAGGAAGCCCTGTTCGACGCCGTGGCCACCACTCTGGCCTGCCTGGAGGCGATGGCGATCCTGTTTGAAGAGGGGCTCCAGTTCCGGCCTGAGCGCCTCGAGGCGGCCGTGGCGTCTGATTTCTCCAACGCCACCGATGTGGCCGATTACCTGGTGGCCAAGGGAGTCCCATTCCGCGAGGCGTATCAGCTGGTGGGTGGCTTGGTGAAGGGCTGCCTGCAGGAGGGGATCCTGTTGCGCGATCTGGCGCTGGAGCGTTGGCAGCAGCTGCATCCGGCCTTCGAGGCGGATATCTATGAGGCCATTCATCCCCGCCAGGTGGTGGCGGCCCGCCGCAGCGAAGGCGGCACAGCCTTTGATCAGGTGCGTCTGCAACTGCAGCGTTCCCGCGCCAGGCTCGCGAACAGCAACTGAAACGGCGGAAGTGGATCTAAGGTTCGAGCGCTGAAGTTCTGCCTAATCGGCCCCCTCGGCCTGTGAGCATTTTTGTTGGCAACCTCCCCTTCCGTGCGGAGCAGGAGGACGTGGCCGAGTTGTTTGCCCCCTTTGGTGAAGTCACCAATTGCGTCCTGCCCCTGGAGCGGGACACCGGACGCAAGCGGGGCTTTGCTTTCGTGGAACTGGCCGATGAGGGCAGCGAGTCCCGCGCCATCGACGCCTTGCAGGGCGCCGAGCTGATGGGCCGTCCGCTGCGCATCAACAAAGCCGAGCCCCGCAGCCCTGGTGGCGGTGGTGGTGGCGGCTACGGCGGTGGTGGTGACCGCGGCCCCCGGCGCGGCGGCTACGGCGGCGGCGATCGCAGTGGCGGTGGTTACGGCGGTGGTGGCTACGGCGGTGGCGATCGTTCTGGTGGCGGCGGTGAGCGCGGCTCCGGGGCTCGCGGTTGGGAAGACCGCAGCTACGGCGGTGGCGATCGCGGCGGTGATTCCTTCGGGGCTGGCCGCACGCGCCGTCGCCGCAGCAGCGGCGGTGGCGACTGAAGCGGTCGTCACAACTGCTGGACCAGCACCCCAGATCTTGAAGGGCTCCTAACCCTGTACGGGTCGTTCAAGATCTGGGGTGCGTCCTGCCTCACTCCTGGAGAGTTGGTTCCGTCAAGCCACCTCCAGAGTTCTGTACAGACTGCGCGGAATCTTCGGCAGTGGCTTGAGTCGCGTGTCTGCTCGCTGCAGCTGTTGCTTTGGCTTGTGTGATGACTCGGCTTCGGCTGGTTGGACTGCTTGTGCGGCTTGGGGTGCTTCAGCTCGCTCTCGAGCTCCTGGGTTGCCAGCGTTCCGCTCGCCGATGGGCTTGAGACGGCCTTAGAGCCCGCGCTCCTCCAGCTGCGCCGCGGCCCGTTCAAACACCTCAGGCCCGGCGTCGCGGGCGCCAGCGGCCACGCCTAGGTCGCGGCGCCAGTGGCGGGCACCGCTCACCCCCTCCACCACCTGCACCAGGTGGCGGGCGATGGCCCAGAGCCTGCCGCCGCCGCTGCACCAGCGCTCGGCATAAGGGATCAGGCCGCGCACCACCCTGGAGGCGCTGGCGATTGGCGCGCGGCTGTCGTCGAATAGATCACGGTCAACGGTGGCCCAGCGCAGCGGGTGGTCGTAGGCGGCGCGGCCCACCATCACGCCATCCACGTGCTGCAGCTGTTGCTCGCAGCTGCCCAGATCGAGCAGGCCGCCATTCAGTTCGATCGTGAGCTGGGGCCGCTCGCGCTTGAGCTGATGTACCAGCTCGTAGCGCAGCGGTGGGATGGTGCGGTTCTGCTTGGGATCGAGGCCCTCCAGCCAGGCCTTGCGGGCATGCACGCTGAAGCGCTGGGCGCCGGCCGCGGCCACCGTGTCCACGAAGGCCAGGAGCTCCTCATAGGAATCGCGTTCATCAATGCCGATGCGGTGTTTCACCGTGACCGGCAGGGGTGAGGCCGCGGCCATGGCGCTGATGCAGCGCGCCACCTGCTCCGGTTCGGCCATCAGGCAGGCCCCGAAACGCCCCTTCTGCACCTTCTCGCTGGGGCAGCCCACGTTGAGGTTGATCTCGTCGTAGCCGCGATCGGATGCAATGCGCGCCGCCTCGGCCAGCAGCTGGGGGTCGTCGCCGCCCACCTGCAGGGCGATCGGGTGTTCGCAGGGGTCGAAATCGATCAGCCGCTCGCGCCGCTCGCTGTAGTGCAGCGCCTGGGCCACCACCATCTCGGTGTAGAGCAGGCTGCGCCGGGTGATCTGCCGCATCAGCACCCGGAAGTGCCGATCGGTGTAGTCCATCATCGGGGCCACACTGAAGCGGTAGGCCCCGTTCAGTAGCGAATCGGGCATGCCCTCATGCTGCCCGTTGCCCAGGCACGCTGATCTCTGAACGTCTTTGCGTGATGCCCCCCTCCCCCGAGCACTGGTCGCTGGTGGTGGCGGGGGGTGGACCAGCCGGTTTCATGGCGGCCATCGCCGCGGCGGAGGCAGGCCTCCAGCGGGTTCTGGTGCTGGAGAGCACGCCCGAGCCCCTGGGCAAGGTGCTGATCAGCGGCGGCGGACGCTGCAATGTGACCCACGCCTGTTGGGATCCTCGCGAGCTGGTGGGCTCTTACCCCCGCGGGGGCAAAGCGCTGCGGGGTCCTTTCAGCCGCTTCGCCGCCGGTGATGCGGTGGGTTGGTTTGACGATCACGGCCTGGAGCTGGTGGAGGAGCCCGATGGACGCATGTTTCCCCGGGCCAATCGCTCCACGGCGGTGACCCAATGCCTGCGCCGGGCGGCGTCAGCCGCCGGCGTGGAGCTGCGCACCCACTGCGCGCTGCAGGGGGCAGACGTGCTGCCTGCAGGTGGGTTCGCGCTCACGGTTCGCGTTGCTTCCCAGGGCGGGCGCGACCAACCAGCGGCCCTCACAACCGATCGCCTGCTCCTGGCTACGGGCAGCCATCCCAGCGGTCGTCGCCTGGCGCAGGGTCTTGGCCATGGCCTGGTGGCGCCGGTGCCGTCGCTGTTCACCCTGGCCTTCAAGCCCAATCCGCTCGTGGCCCTAGCGGGGGTGGTGATGGATCCAGTGGACCTAGAGCTCGAGCTGGATCTCGATCAGGGCTCAGGCTCACCGCCCCCCGGTATGGCCCATCGCTTCCGCCAGCAGGGGCCGCTTTTGATCACCCACTGGGGCTTGAGCGGGCCAGCCACGCTCAAACTCACCGCGTTTGCTGCCCGGGCGCTGCACCACTGCGGCTATCGGGGCACCGTGCGGGTGGATTGGAGTGGCGGCCGCACGCAGCCCCAGCTGGAGGAGCTTTTCGCCGACTGCCGCCGCGATCAGGCCCGCCGCCAGCTCAGCAACGCCCGGCCCTGGCCAGCCCTGAGCCGCCGTCTTTGGCAGCACCTGCTCGATCAACAGGGGGTGGAGCCCGATCGCCGCTGGGCGGATCTGGGCAAGCGTCAGCAGCAGGGTCTGATCGAGAGCTTGCGGCGCAGCACGTACGCCGTGGCGGGCCGCGGCCCCTTTGGCGAAGAGTTCGTCACCGCGGGCGGCGTGCCGTTGGGGGAGGTGAATCTGGCGACCATGGAGAGCCGCTGCACCCCCGGGCTTTACCTGGCCGGCGAGCTTCTGGATGTGGATGGCATCACCGGGGGCTTCAACTTCCAGCACTGCTGGAGCTCCGGTTGGCTTGCAGGGCAGGCGATTGCTGAAGCGGCGGCGGTCACACCGCCTGCACCAAATCGCTGAGATCGAGGGCTGCGGCGACGTTCAGCAGTTTTTGATCCGCCGTGTGCAGTCGCAGCTGGGTCCGTTGGGCGATGGCCAGATGCAGGGCGTCGCCGCTGCGCAGCGGTGTGTGGGGCTGCTGTTGCAACCAAGCCTGGGCCCGCAGAAAGTCCGCGCTCACCACCTCCACCAGGCTGAGCCGCTCACGCCGAAAGCTCTCGGCTTCCTGGTGAATCACCCGGAGCCGTTCGCTGCTGAGGTCCCCCCGCCGGCAACACAGCGCCAAGACGCCTGTGAACTCAAGCCAGGTCCAGTGACTCAACCAGATCGGCCGGTCTTCTTGCCCTGAGAACCACTGCAGCGCCGCGCTGCTGCCGCTGTCTGGCACCAGCAGTGACAGGAGGATGCAGGTGTCGAGATAGGGCTCGAACCGTTGCACTCAGCTCTCCTCGCGCAGGGCGCGCACCAGCGCAACAGCGGAGGACGACAGCACCGGTTGCTCCTGCTGAAAGCGTTTCAGCCGTTCTGCCCACGCCTGCGGTGCCGCCTCGCTGGCGCCGTGATCAGGTACCAGTCGGGCGACCGTTTTGCCGCGGCGGGTGATCCTCACCTCCTCTCCCGCTTCCACGGCATCCAGCAGGGCGGAGAGGCCGGCCTTTGCTGCCGCCAGACTCACTGACCTCATGATCCGTTGGTCATCTGGTCTGATCCTAGGGTTCCTGCCGCGCCGGGCCCCTACTTGATCTGATCGAAGATCGAGAACATCGGCAAATACATCGCCAGCAGGATCGAGCCCACGATTCCGCCCACGATCACGATCATCGCCGGCTCCAGCATGGAGGTGAGCGCCTTCACGGCTGCTTCGACTTCGTCTTCGTAGAAGTCGGCCACCTTGGAGAGCATCGTGTCCATCTGGCCTGTTTCCTCGCCGATGGCGAGCATGCTCAGGGCCAGGTCGGGGAATACCTGTTTGCGCCCCAGGGCGACGCTCAGGGGGATGCCCTCCTGCACGTCCTGGCGGGAGGCCACGATTGCGTCGGCGATCACAGCATTGCCCGCCGTTTCCTGCACGATCTCCAGCGACAGCAGGATTGGTACCCCCGCCCGGGTGAGGGAGCTGAAGGTGCGGCAGAACTTGGCGGTGGCGGTTTTCTGAATCAGATCGCCGAACAGCGGCAACTGCAGCAGCAACCCATCCACGCGGCGGCGGCCTTCGCTGGTGGCGTAGTAGCGGCTGAACAGCCAGGCCCCCACCAGCAGCACCAAGGCCAGCAACAGCGAAAACGAGGAGCGCAGCAGCTTGCTCAGGTCCACCATCAGCTGAGTGAACAGCGGCAGTTCGGCCCCGAGGTCTTCGAAGATGCCGGCGAAGGTGGGGATCAGGAAGATCGTCATCCCCAGGAACACGAGCACGGCGATCACCAGCACCGCCACCGGGTAGCCCATCGCCCCCTTGATCTGGTTCTGGAGCTTGGCGTTGCCCTCCAGCAGCTTCGCCAGCCGCCGCAGGCTCTCATCGAGCACCCCGCCCGCCTCGCCGGCTTCCACCATGGCGATGGTGAGCTTGTCGAACACGTTCGGCCAGCGCCGCAGGGCCGCCC
>JBDKGF010000038.1:0-7427 GCA_039798305.1 Cyanobacteriota bacterium | reverse complement strand
AAGGTGGCCATCGTGATCCGCAACCAGCCGCACGGCAGTGTGCCCGTGGAACAGGTGATTCCGCTGCAGCGGCGATTGGTCGCTGTTCTGCCTGATGGAAAGGTGGTCAGTGCGCCGGATCCGAATCAGAACCAGTTCCCCAGCCTTGATGCCCGCTTCGTGCTGCGGGGCGAAGGTCGCAAGGGGGCTGATGGGGTGGTCTTTGGCAACCAGAACCTCAAGATCGGAGCGCCGATCGAGCTGGAAGGCAGCGATTTCCGCATCAATGGTTCGGTGACCGGCCTGAAGGTGGGCTCCTGAGATGGCGCCACGTCTGCTGTTGGCAGCGTTGCTGCCGCTGAGCATCAGCCTGCCTCTCCAAGCGCTGGAGGTGCCGAACACGGTGCCCACGGTGGCGGCCAGCAGTTTCCCCGCCGCTCCCCCGCCCGTGGGGCTGCCGCAGCTGCAGCAGCAGGTGAGTTGCCCGGCCCTGCAGCAACGCATCGCCTCAGCGGTGGGTGGTGAAGCCTCCGTCTGGAGCGTCAGCATTGCTGACAGCAATGGTCGCCTGCTCGCTGATCTCAATGGCGCCCGGCCGCGCATTCCGGCTTCCAATCAGAAGCTGATCAGCACGGCCATCGCCCTCGATCGCCTCGGCCCTGACTACCGCCTCACCACGCGTCTGTGGCGGCAGCCCGATGGCACGCTGCAGATCACCGGTGAGGGCGATCCCGATCTCGATCTGGCCCAATTGCAGCGCTTTGCCAAGCTCGCCCTGGGCTCGGGTGGCAGCAGCGGCCAGCTGCCCTCAGCTTCGAGCCCACCGCTGACCATCCAACTGGTGGAGGAGCCCCAGCAGCGCTGGTGGCCCCAGGGTTGGCATTGGGCGGATCGAGCCGAGGCCTACGGCGCGCCGATCACCCGGTTGGCGCTCACCAGCAACGCGCTCGACATGGCGGTGAGCAATCCCCCCAGCCGCATGCAGAAGCTGCTGGGGCAGGAGATCAAACGCCAGGGCGGTAGCGCCGCGATCCGGCTGGTGCCCGTGACCGCTGCGACGACCGATACGGCCACCCTGCTTCACGAGGAGCGATCGGTGAGCATGCACGGTCTGCTCAGCCTTGCCAATACCGACAGTCACAACTTCACCTCGGAGGTGCTGCTGCGTCAGGGAACCGGTAGCTGGGATCTCGATCAGGCGCGGCAACAGGCCATGCAGTGGCTTTCAGCCCAGGGTCTGCCGATGGCGGGCGTGACCGTGGTGGACGGCAGTGGTCTCGACCGTGGCAACAGGGTCACCAGTCGCCTGTTGGTGGCGCTGATGTTGCGTATGGCCCAGCATCCCTATGCCAGCAACTACTGGGCGTCGATGGCGATCGCCGGGCAGCGTGGCACCCTGCGCAACCTCTGGCGCGGCACGGAGCTCGACGGTCGCTTCCGCGGCAAGACCGGCACCATCAGCGGTGTGCGCTCGATCAGTGGGGTGCTCGATACCCCGGACGGTGTGCGCTACGTGAGCATGGTGTCCAATGGTGCCGGGTCGCCCAACAGCACCATCGGCGAGATCCTGCGGCAGAGCCGTGTGGCAGGTCTGTGCCCACCACAAATCCCTGCCGCCCAGGAGCTCTAGCGCTGGCCGGCGGCGCGCTTGAGCCGCTCGGCGGCCCGGCGGGCGCGGCTGATCGGTACTGCCTGGTCTTCGGCTGAGCGGGCCTGCGGCACCAGGGTGGTGGGGTCGACGGCCTGAAGGCGCACCAGTTCGCGCCGGCCGGCCACCACCACCTGACCCATGTCCTTGAGGCGACTCTCCAGTTCGGAGAGCACCTGCTCGGCGTAGCGGTTGGCTCCCTCCTGGATGGTGGCGGCTTCCTGACGGCTGCGGCTGATCAGGGCTTCGCACTGTTGCTGCGTCTGTTGACGGAACTGCAGGGCATCGCTCTGCACGCGTTCCGCTTCGGCCTGGCTGCTCTGCTGGAGCCGCACCGCTTCCTGGCGAATCTTCTCCAGTTCAGCCAGGCTCTGCTGACGGGCCTGCTCGTGTTGTTCGGTGAGCTGGCGCTTCAGTTCGAGCGCTTCCTGATCCAGCTGCTGGCGGCGCTGCAGGGCCTCCTGCTCCAGTTGCTGCCGCCGTTGGCTGAACTGTTGCTCCATCTGCGCCATGCGGGCCTGGTGCTCCTGCTCCGCCTTGGCCAGTTGTTGGCGCGCCTGGGTGAGCAGCTGTTCGCCCTGCTGGCGGCCCTGTTCGCGCAGCTCGGCACCCTGACGCTCGGCTTCCTGGCGAATCGCCTGGCTGTTGATCAGTTGCTCGCGCTGCTGGCGGGCCTGGTTGACCAGTTCTTCAGCCTGTTGGCGGGCCTGGTTGATGAAGTCATCTTTCTTGGCCACCAGCTCTTCGGCCTGGGCCAACTGCGGCGGCAGGGCTTCGCGCACGGCATCCATCAGTTCGATGGCGTCCTGTTCATTCACCAGGCGACCGCCGCTGAACGGCACCCGGGTGCCATCGAGAACGATTTCCTCCAGTTGATCGAGCTGGTCGAGCACGGACGTGAGCTGCGCCTCAGCCATGGGAAACGATCAAGGGGATGACTGATTAAAAAGCCTGGCCAGGTCTTGTGCCACTCCTGTGGGCACCATGTGACCGACGCTGCCGCCGAAGCGAGCCACCTCCTTCACCACCGAACTGCTGAGAAAGCTGTGGGTGGTGGCCGTGGCCAGGAACAGGGTTTCCAGTTGCGGCGCCAGGCTCTTGTTCGTATGGGCGATCTGCAGCTCGTATTCGAAGTCGCTGAGCGCGCGCAGGCCCCGCAGGATCACCCCGGCCCCGCAGCGCTGGGCGAAGTCCACCGTGAGCCCATCGAAGGCGGCCACCTGCACATTGCCGAGGTGGTGGGTGGCCTGGCGGATCTGCTCCAATCGTTGTTCCACGCTGAAGCAGGGGTTCTTGCTCGGGTTGCGCAGCACCGCCACCGTGAGGTTGTTGAACAGGTTGGAAGCCCGCTCGATCACATCCAGGTGACCGAGGGTGAGCGGATCGAAACTGCCGGGGTAGAGGGCCTGCATGGGGCCGATCCTATGGAGCGGGCTCCGGGGGGTCGGGCATCCGGCCAGCCCGGTGCCCACAGGCGTTTCTAGAGTTCAACCAGTTTCGGTTTCTCTCCCCTTCGCCCATGGCTCCCAACGCCGCCCTGAACGCCGAAGCCAAGAAAACGCTGCTGCGCAAGATTCCCCATGGGGTGTTCATCTGTGGCGTGGCCGAGGGCGAGGAGGTGAACGGCTTCACCGCCAGCTGGGTGACCCAGGGTTCCTTCGAGCCGCCGCTGGTGGTGATGGCGGTGCGCTCCGACAGCACCAGCAACGGCATGATCCAGCGCACCGGCCGCTTCAGCCTCAACGTGCTCGCTGCGGATCAGAAGGATCTGGCCGCTGTGTTCTTCAAGCCCCAGAAGGGTGTGGGCGGCCGCTTTGATGCCGCCCCCTACCAGCTGGGCGAACTGGGGCTGCCGATCCTCAACGACGCCCTCGGCGCCGTGGAGTGTGAGCTGGTGGGTCAGGTAGCCCACGGCGATCACACGGTGTTTGTGGGTGAGGTGAAGAGCGCCGTGCTGCACCGCGATGGCGCTGCTCTCGAGCTCAGCAGCACCGGCTGGCAGTACGGCGGCTGAGCTGCGGCGTTTGGGAACCATCCAGCCCCTCCTTCAGGACCGGGACCGGCTGCGGGCACGCCTGAAGGAGGTGCCCGCGGAGCCCGGTTGTTATCTGATGCGCGATGGCGAGGACCGCATCCTCTACATCGGCAAGGCCAAGGTGCTGCGCAATCGTGTGCGCAGCTACTTCCAGAGCGGCAGCGGCCATGGTCACTCGCCCCGCATCGCCCTGATGGTGCGGCAGGTGTGCGAGATCGAATTCATCGTCACCGACAGCGAAGCCGAGGCGCTGGCGCTGGAATCCAACCTGATCAAGAACCATCAGCCGCACTTCAATGTGCTGCTGAAGGACGACAAGAAATACCCCTATCTCTGCATCACCTGGAGCGAGGCTTACCCGCGCATCTTCATCACGCGCAAGCGCCGTTTTCGCTCACCGCTCGATCGTTTCTACGGGCCTTATGTGGATGTGGGCCTGCTGCGCCGCACCCTGGGGCTTGTGAAACGCGTGTTTCCCCTGCGCCAGCGCCCGCAGCCGCTGCACAGGGACCGCACCTGCCTCAACTACGACATCGGCCGCTGCCCGGGGGTCTGTCAGGAGAAGATCAGCTCGGACGACTACCACCGCACCCTGCGTCAGGTGGCGATGGTGTTCCAGGGCCGCAATGAAGAGCTCCTGCAGCTGCTGCAGGAGCAGATGGAGCGCTACGCCGAACGCCTGGATTTTGAGAGCGCGGCCCGGGTGCGCGATCAGCTCCAGGGCATCGACACGCTCACGGCCGATCAGAAGATGAGCATCGGCGACAGTTCCGTGAGCCGTGATGTGTTGGCCCTGGCGGCCGACGAGCGGGTGGCGGCGGTGCAGTTGTTTCAGATGCGCGCCGGCAAGCTGGTGGGACGGCTCGGTTTCACCGCCGATGCCATCGGGATTCCGCCAGCGGAGGAAGGCGCCGGCGGAGAGCTTCCGCCCTCGCCGGAGCGTGCCGCAGCCCTCGGCCGGATCCTCCAGACCGTGATCGAGGAGCACTACAGCCAGGTGGAGTCGGTGGAGATCCCGCCAGAGCTGCTGCTGCAGGTGCCCCTGCCCCAGCAGGCGCTGATCGAGGAGTGGCTTTCGGAGCTGCGGGGGCGCAAGGTGAAGCTGGCGGTGCCGCAGCGTTCGCAGAAGGCGGATCTGATCGAGCTGGTGCTGCGCAACGCCAGCTACGAGCTCGAGCGCGCCCGTCGCGCCAGCGAGCAGAACCTGCTGGCCACCGAGGATCTGGCCCAGCTGCTGGAGCTCTCCAGCCCGCCGCGACGGATCGAGGGGTACGACATCAGCCACATCCAGGGCAGCGATGCCGTGGCTTCTCAGGTGGTGTTCATCGATGGCCTTCCGGCCAAACAGCACTACCGCAAATACAAGATCCAGAGCAGCTCGATCCGCGCCGGCCACTCGGACGACTTCATGGCCATGGCCGAGATCATGCGGCGCCGCTTCCGCCGCTGGGCCCAGGCCAAGGCCGAAGGCGCCGATCTGCGCGAACTGCGCCGGTCGGCCGGCAGCGCCCTGCACACCGGCGGTTTGAACGACTGGCCCGATGTGGTGATGATTGATGGCGGCAAGGGCCAGCTCTCCGCCGTGATGGAGGCTCTGCGTGAGCTCAACCTCGATGACGACCTGGTGGTCTGCTCCCTGGCCAAGCAGCGCGAGGAGGTGTTCATCCCGGGGGCCAAGGATCCGCTGGAGAGCGAACCGGAGCAGCTGGGGGTTCAGTTGCTGCGGCGTCTGAGGGATGAGGCGCACCGCTTTGCGGTGAGCTTCCACCGCCAGCAGCGGGGAGAACGGATGAAGCGCTCACGCCTTTCCGATATTCCCGGCCTGGGCCCGAAGCGGATCAAGGAGCTGCTCGCCCATTTCCGTTCCATCGATGCGATCCAGCTTGCCAGCGTGGAGACCCTGGCAGCGGCGCCGGGCATGGGGCCGGGGCTGGCAAAGGTTGTGTGGGAGTACTTCCATCCGCAGGAGCTGGCGGTGCCGGCGGAGCTGGAGAATGAGCCATCGCTGGAGCTGGCCGGTTGAAGAGAACGCCTGCCCTGGCCTCCGCCTTGGCGCTGCTGATCAGCCTGTGGGCCTGGGTGCTTCCGGTTGCTGCGGCACCCGGCCTGTGCGTGGGGCCGATCTGCGGCGACGAGATCACCCGCAGTGCCAAGCATCACTTCCAGCTGCGCATGCGGGTGAGCGATCAGCTGGGTCATCGCGAGCGGCTCACCGTGGATTGCCGCAACCTCTCCCTCAGCCCCGCCGCTGGCCTGGTGGAGCGCGGTTATGCCGCCGCCGTGGCACGCAAGGCCTGCCGTCTCGCTGGTGAGGCTCCGGCATGACGGTTGGCATCTGGGTGCTCGGGGATCAGCTGAACGCGGCCCAGAGCGCCCTGGCCGGTGTGGATCCCTCGGCGGCGCGGGTGCTGTTGGTGGAGAGCGTTTCGGTGCTGCAGCGCCGCGCCTATCACCGCCAGAAGCTGGTCCTGGTGTGGAGCGCCATGCGTCACTTCGCGGCGGAGCTGCGCCTCGCCGGCTGGACGGTGGACCACGTGGAGAGCGAGAGCTTCGGGGCAGCCGTGCGCGACTGGATCCGGAGCGCGGGGATCAGCGAGCTGCGGCTGATGGAGCCGGCGGATCGCAGCTTCCGCAGCTCGATCGAGGCGCTGCAGCTGCCGGTTCCGCTGCACTGGATCGAAAGCAATGCCTTCCTCTGGAGCCGTGAGGCCTTCGCCGCCTGGGCCCGGGGTTACAAGCAGCTGCGCCTCGAGCTCTTCTACCGGGAGGGTCGCCGCCGCTTTGGTGTGCTGATGGAGGGTGAGGGCAAGGCCGCGCAGCCGCTGGGCGGCCAGTGGAACTTCGATGCCGAGAACCGCAAGCCGCCGCCGAAGGGGCTGCAGGGGCCGGCGCCGCTCTGGTTCGAGCCGGATGCGATCACGCAGGCCGTGATCGCCAAGCTGAACCGGATCGATCAGCAGCGAGCCGAGGCGGGCCTGGCCCCCCTGCCGGGTGATCTGGAGCCGTTCCGCTGGGCGGTGAGCCGCGAGCAGGCGCTGGCCGTGTTGGAGCACTTCATCGCCACCCGTCTGGCGGGCTTCGGCCCTTATCAGGACGCGATGGTCAGCGGTGAGCCCACCCTCTGGCATGCCCTGCTCTCTCCCTACCTCAACCTGGGCCTGCTGCACCCGCTGGAGGTGATCCGGCGGCTGGAACAGGCTGGTCTCGAGCAGCAGGTGCCGCTGGCGGGCCTGGAAGGGGTGATCCGACAGATCCTTGGCTGGCGCGAATACACCCATGGCCTCTACCACTGGTTCGGAGTCGAGTACCCGGCCCTGAACCATTTCGCGGCTGAGCAGCCGCTGCCGACGAGTTTCGAGCAGCTGGGTGGCAGTGGCCTCAACTGCCTCGACAGCGTGTTTGCTGAACTGCGCCGCAATGGGTACGCCCACCACATCCAGCGACTGATGGTGCTGGCCAACTACGGCCTGATCGCCGGCCTCGACCCCCAGGCCCTCACTGCTTGGTTCCACCGCATGTTCATCGACGGCCACGACTGGGTGATGCAGACCAACGTGATCGGCATGGGCCTCTTCGCCGACGGCGGCCGCCTGGCCAGCAAGCCCTACGCCGCCAGCGGCAACTACATCAAGCGAATGAGCACCTCCTGCAAGGGCTGCCGCTACGACGTGAAGCAGCGCACCGGCCCCCAGGCCTGCCCGTTCAACAGCCTCTACTGGGATTTCCTCGTTCGCCACGCCGAAACCCTTCGCCGCAACCCGCGCA
>JBDKGF010000037.1:0-3028 GCA_039798305.1 Cyanobacteriota bacterium | reverse complement strand
CTCTTGGCGAGGGCGCGGGCCATCCGGGCGGCTCGGGAATCGAGGAGTCTACGAGCGCCAGCTATCCATGCAGTGGCAAAAGCTGCCGCAGGTGATCGGTCACGCCGACACGATCAACAGTGGCGAGGTCCCCGAGGCGGCCAAGGATCAGACGCTCATCAAGGCTGAAGAGCTTCAGACGCACCAAGCAGTCGTTCGGAAGCCCAATTCCCTCTCGGTGCTGAATCACCCAATCCAAAGGAGGGGTAAGCCGTCACAGGTTGGCGAAAGCCACGTCGTCGTCAGCACTCGACCACTCCTGCAGCCCCGCCTCAAGACCCCGCAGATAGGACAGATCCAACGGTGTGACAGCACGCACCAGGACTGAAGCATCCTCCAGCTCCACAGCCATACAAGCGACACGACGTCCCTCCACCGTAGTCAGATCTCCTTACCGCCTTACCGCTATCCAGCCCGCTTGAGCAGGCTGGCGGCATAGCTGCGGGTCTCGCCGGTGTCACCGCCAGCCAGTTCCGCCAGTTCGGCCTGGCGGGCCTGAGTGTCCCGCAGGTGGGACACCTGGGTGTGGGTGAGGCCCTGGCGCACCTGCTTGGTCACACGGAAGTGATGGTCGGCCGCCGCGGCCACAACCGGTTGGTGGGTGACGCAGAACACCTGGCGCTGCTGCGCCAGCCGCTGCAGCAAGGCGGCCATCGCACCGCTGACGCGGCCGCTCACGCCGGTGTCGATCTCATCGAACAGCAGCGTGACGTGGGGATCCGCCGCGGCCAGACAGGTTTTCAGCGCCAGCAGGAAGCGGCTCATCTCGCCGCCGGAAGCCACCTCCGCCAGCGGCGCCAACGGCTGACCGGGATTGGCGGAGAACAGGAACTGCACCGCATCGGCACCCTCTTCCGTGGGTGGCGCTGCTGCCAGCGCCACCGCGAAACGGACGTTGGCCAGCCCCATCGGTCGCAACGCCTCCATCAGCTCCTGCTCCAAGCGGTCAGCGGCATGGCGGCGGGCGGCGCTGAGGGCGCTGTTGGCCTGATCGCGGCTCACACGGGCCGTGGCCTCGGCATGCTCCAGGGCCTCGAGGTTGGCTTCGGCGGCGCCGGGTGCCAGCTGTGCGCGCAATTGATCCCGCCAGGCGATCAGCGCGGCCAGATCCTTGCCATGGCGACGCTCCAGCGCCCTGAGCAAGGCCAGCCGCTCCTGCAATTGCTCAAGACTGGCGGGATCACTCTCGAGGCTGGCGCCGTAGCGATCCAGATCCCGGGCCAGATCCTGCAGCTGAACCAGACCATCACTGCAGCGAGCAGCCAGCGGCGCCAGAGAGGGATCCCACTGCTGCATCTGCGCCAGCTCCTGCTCACAAGCCGCCAGGTGATCCAGCACCGAAGGCGTTGGATCAACGCCATCCACAAGGCGGGTGGTCAGCGTGATCACCCCTTCCTGCAGACGCAGAGCGTGAGCGAGGCGATTTTCTTCTCCCTGCAGCCGTTCCCGCTCGGCAGGGTCATCGAGGTCAGCCGCCTCCAGATCCTCCAGGCACTGTTCCAACCGCTCCCGCTCCCGCAATTGCTGCTGCCAGGTGTCGCGAGCCAGGGCCAGGGCATCGGCCGCCTGCTTCCAGGCGCGATAGGCCCTGGCCACCGGCAGCAGCTGCGCCTGCAGCGGATCGCCGGCGAAGCGATCCAGCCAGCGGCGCTGCTGACCGGGCCGCGCCAGCTGCTGCGTCTGGCCCTGCACGGTGAGATCGAGCAACAGCGGCCGTAGCTCCTGGATCTGGCCGCGATTCACAGCCACGCCATTGAGGCGATGACGGCTCGTGAGCCGATCTTCGCTCTGGCGCCACTCACGGCTGATCAGGATCTCACCCTCCTCAGCCTCGAGTTGCTGCTGCTGCAACCAGGTCTGCAGAGGAGGCGTGAGGCTGAAGCTGGCCTCGATCAGGCCCCGCTCGGCTCCCTGCCGCAGCAAGCGCGGCACGGAACTGCCAAGCAAGGCATCGAGCGCATCCAGCAGGATCGACTTACCAGCGCCGGTTTCACCGGTGAGCACCGTGAGCCCCTGGCTGAAATCCAGCTGGAGATGCTCGATCAGCGCAATGTTGTCGAGGCGCAGTCCCGTCAGCACCACCAGCTCTCCGATAGAACAGATGTACGCATACGCTAGCGGTGGTCGCGGTCGTTTAAAAGGGGACATCGAGCAGTCCGGGGTCCGACCCCCTGGCACTGCGCCTCGGTGCCATGGCCATCTCTCCGCCTGAGTCCAGCCAGCTGACTGCGGTGGAGGCTGCCGCACAGGCGATGCGCACTGCTGTGCTCGGCGATGCCGAGCCCGAGCCGACACCTCCTGCAGCCGCAGAACCGCAGCAACCCATGGCCGCCGAGGTGGACGCAGCCCCACCCGTGGCCGATCTGAGCGACTTCATCGAGGTCTCCGGCCTGCTCGAGTACGACCCGGCCGCCATCAGCCGCATCTATGCCGGCGCCCCCCAACGCCTGATCCGGCGCGTCTGGCAGACGCTGGTGCCCATCGGCCTCTACCTGCTGAGCGTGGGGATCGACTGGCTCACCCGCCGGCTCGCCAATCACGACCACGCCAGAGCCCGCGCCAAGGAAGCGGCGGATCTGGTGGCCTCCCTCGGCCCCGCCTTTATCAAGGCCGGTCAGGCCCTCTCCACGAGGCCCGACATCGTGCCCCCCCTGCTGTTGGAAGAGCTGGCAGGCCTGCAAGACCAACTCCCCGGCTTCGATTCGGCCCTGGCGATGGCCTGCATCGAGGAAGACCTCGGCGCACCGATCGCTTCGATCTACGCCGAGCTGGAGCGCGAACCGATCTCCGCCGCCTCCCTGGGCCAGGTGCACCGCGGCGTGTTGCTCAACGGCGAGAAGGTGGCCGTGAAAGTACAGCGGCCCGGCCTGCGCGAGCAGATCACGCTCGATCTCTACATCGTGCGCAACATCGCCGCCTGGCTCAACCGCAACATCGGCCTGATCCGCTCCGATCTGGTGGCCCTGATCGATGAGCTGGGCAAGCGGGT
>JBDKGF010000036.1:0-3253 GCA_039798305.1 Cyanobacteriota bacterium | reverse complement strand
GCGTGAGCGTGGAGCTGATCGACCTGATCAGCCTCAAGCCCTTCGATATGGAGACCATCTCCCGCTCGATCCGCAAGACCCACAAGGTGCTGATCGTGGAGGAGTGCATGAAGACCGGTGGCATCGGCGCTGAGCTGATGGCCCTGATCACGGAGCAGTGCTTCGACGATCTCGATTGCCGGCCGGTGCGTCTGTCCTCCCAGGACATCCCGACGCCCTACAACGGCACCCTCGAGAACCTCACGATCATTCAGCCTCACCAGATCGTGGAAGCAGCGAAGGCGCTGAAGAGCGGCCAGGTCTGATCCCCATTCCCTCACCCCCTCGCAACACCGATGGCGCGTCAACAGGGGTGGTTTGCCCTGATCCTGGCTCTGGCGATCGCGGCTGGAGCCGTGTTGGCGAGCTTCCCCTTGCAGCTCGGCTTGGATCTCAAGGGCGGTAGTCAGCTCACCCTGCAGGTGCTGCCCGCCGGAGCGGTTAAGCAGGTGAAAAGCGAGCAGTTGGAGGCCGTGAAGGATGTGCTCGATCGCCGCATCAATGGTCTGGGCGTGGCTGAATCCACCCTCCAGACCGTGGGCGACGATCAACTGGTGCTGCAGCTGCCGGGCGAGCAGGACCCCAGCCGCGCCGCCAAGGTGCTCGGCACCACGGCCCTGCTCGAATTCCGCGCCCAGAAGCCCGGCACCGAGCAGGAGATGACTGGGCTGCTCAAGCTCAAGCGCCAGGCCCAGGCTGTGCTGAACCAGAGCCGTCAGAAGCAAGCCGAAGGCCAGCCCCAACCGGAGATCAAGTCAGAAGAACTGGCCAAGGCGCTTGATCAGCTCGGCATCCAGGTGCCGGCGGGCAGCAGCGAAACCGAGCAGCTCGAGCAGCTGCTGGCGGAAGTGAACCGCCGCATTGTTGAGCTGTACGAGCCGGCCCAGCTCACCGGTAAAGACCTCACCAGCGCCGGCCGTCAGCAGCAACAGACCGGCAGCGGCTGGGATGTGACCCTGGCCTTCAACACCGAAGGCGGCCGCAAATTCGCCGAGCTCACCCAGGGCATCGCCGGCAGCGGCCGCCTGCTCGGGATCGTGCTGGATGGCCGCTCGATCAGCGAAGCGAGTGTGGGTCCTGAGTTCAAGCCTGCGGGGATCACCGGCGGCGCCGCCAGCATCACCGGCAACTTCACCGCCGAAGAAGCCCGCGATCTGGAAGTGCAGCTGCGCGGCGGATCGCTGCCGCTGCCGGTGAAGCTGATCGAGGTGCGCACCGTGGGCCCCTCTCTCGGCGCTGAGAACATCCGCTCCAGCCTGATCGCCGCGCTTTCAGGCCTGGCCCTGGTGGCGGTGTTCATGGTGGTGGTGTATCGCCTGCCCGGCTTTGTTTCGGTGTTGGCCCTCAGCCTGTATGCGCTGTTCAACCTGGCGATCTACGCGCTGATTCCAGTCACGCTCACCCTGCCAGGCATCGCTGGTTTCATCCTCTCGGTGGGTATGGCCGTTGATGCCCATGTTCTGATCTTTGAGCGGGTGAAGGAGGAGCTGCGCAGCGGCAACACCTTGATTCGTTCGCTCGATACGGGCTTTTCACTTGCCCTCTCATCGATCGTCGATGGCCACGTCACCGGTCTGATCAGTTGTGCCGCTCTGTTTGCCCTCGGCACGGGTCTGGTGAAAGGCTTTGCCGTCACCCTGGCGATCGGTCTGGTGCTCAGCCTGTTTACGGCGCTCACCTGCACCCGCACGATCCTGCGCCTGGCAACGAGTTATCCCGGCCTGCGGCGCACCGCTTACTTCCTGCCTACTGATCAGCTCCCCACCAGCGCCGCCTGATGTCCACCTCAACCCTTCCATCACCTCGCTTTCGCATCAGCCGCTATCGCCGCCTCGCCTGGTGGGGATCGGGCTTGGCCTGTGTGCTGAGCGTTGTGGGCCTGGTGCTGTGCTGGCTGAATCCCAGCATCGGTGCGCCGTTGCGCCCGGGCCTGGATTTCACCGGTGGCACCCAGATCCAGCTGGAGCGGCAGTGCGGCGAGAGCTGCTCCAACCTCACCTCCGCTGAAATTTCCGCCACGCTTTCCAAGCTCAGCCTGCCGGAAGCCGACGGACAGACCCCGCCCAACCTCAGCGCAGCCGGTGTGCAGGTGCTGGATCAGGGCCGCTCGCTGATGTTGCGCTTGCCCGATCTCAATCCGGATCAGGCCAGTGCGGTTGTTGCGGCTGTGCAGGAACAGGTGGGTGCGCTCAATCCAGCCGCCACCTCGGTGAACACGATCGGCCCAACCCTCGGGGATCAGTTGCTCAAGGGCAGCTTGATCTCGCTGCTGGTGAGCTTCGCGGCCATCGCCGTCTACATCAGCTTTCGCTACGACCGGCTGTTCGCAGCGTTGGCGCTGCTCTGCCTGGCGCACGACGTGCTGATTACCTGCGGCGTGTTCGCCTGGCTCGGGATCCTGGCCGGCATTGAGGTGGATTCGTTGTTTGCGGTGTCGTTGATCACCGTGGCGGGCTACTCCGTTACCGACACGGTGGTGGTGTTTGACCGGATCCGAGAGCAGAAGACCGCGCTGCGCGACTTGCCCCTGAGCGAGCAGGTGGATGTGGCTGTTGATGCCACGCTCACGCGCTCGCTCTACACCTCTCTCACCACGCTCTTGCCTTTGGTGGCGTTGATCTTCTTTGGCGGCAGCACGTTGTTCTGGTTCGCTGTTGCTCTTACCGTGGGGATCGCTGTGGGCAGCTGGTCGAGCATTGGCATTGCTCCCACGCTGCTGCCGTTGCTGGCGCGGCGATGAGGCTTTCGAACGGTCGGCGTCCGTTGCAGCTGCCTCTGGTTCCCATCCTTCTGGCGCTGCTGGCCCTGTTGGATTTGAGGACGGAAGTGCAGCTGCTGGCCGATCACTTCACGTTCGCCAGCCTTGTGGAGATCCCCCGTCATCACCCGCTTGCCATCGCTGTGCTGCTTCTCACGCCCTGGATGATCCGCTGCAGCCGCTGACGAGCGATCAGAGCCAGCGATCCATGATCTGTTCCACCAGCACCCGCTGGGAGAGCACCTGAAGCACCACCACCAGCGGCAATGCCAGCAGCACGCCCGGAAGCCCCAACAGGGCTCCCAGGCTGAGCTGTGCCATCAGCGCCACGGTGGGCAGCAGATTCACGGTGCGGCTCAGTAGCAGTGGTGTGAGCAGAAACGCTTCGGCGTTTTGCAGTACCAGCCGCAGGATCAGAACCTGCAGTGCGAGGGCAGGTGACACCAGCAAGGCCAC
>JBDKGF010000035.1:0-9621 GCA_039798305.1 Cyanobacteriota bacterium | reverse complement strand
GTCATGCCCGTGGCATGACTTGCAGGATGGCCACACGGCGCATAGCGCCCAATTCCTCTTTTGGTGTGAGGACCATGAAACTGTTCCAGAAGCTTCTTCTGGCGCCTGCTGCCCTGGGCCTTATGGCTCCTGTGGCTGCATCCGCCTCTGAACTCAACATTGCTGGCGTCAGCCAGTACGGCTCTGAGGAGCAGGTGACCTCGATCACCCAGTTCTCTGACGTACAGCCCACTGACTGGGCTTATCAGGCACTGAGCAACCTGATCGAGCGCTACGGCTGTGTGGCCGGCTACCCCAACGGCACCTACCGCGGCAGCCGTGCGATGACCCGCTATGAAGCGGCCGCACTGCTGAACGCCTGTCTCGATCGCGTCACCGAAGTGACCGACGAGCTGAAGCGCCTGATGAAGGAGTTCGAAAAGGAACTCGCCGTGCTGAAGGGCCGTGTGGATGGCCTTGAGGCCAAGGTTGCTGAATTGGAAGCCACCCAGTTCTCCACCACCACCAAGCTGAAGGGTATTGCCACCTTCGTGATGGGTGCCAATAACTACAGTGGTAGTAATGATGCGTTCGTCGACGCTCTGAAGGCTGGCCAAGGTGCAACTACCTTCAATTACGACTCGCGCCTGATCTTCGACACCAGCTTCACTGGTAAGGATCTGCTGCGTACGACCCTGCGTGCTGGCAACTTCGGTCAGACCGCTTACGCCAACAACGTTCTTCCTAACAACGGCTTGGAAGTCGCCTTCCAAGAAGGCGAAGCTGGCTCCAACATCGTTGGCATCAACCGTCTGTTCTATCAGTTCCCTGCTGGTGACTTCACTATCACCGTTGGTGGTCGTGTTCGTCAGGACGACATGCTGGCCATGTGGCCCAGCGTTTACCCGGCTGACACCGTCCTCGACGTGTTCACCTATGCCGGTTCCCCTGGTGCTTACAACCTGACCCTGGGTGCTGGTGCAGGTATTTGGTACGAGAAGAACGGCTTCAGTGCCAGCATCAACTACGTGGCTCAGGACGCCCAGAATGGTGATCCCACCAAGGGTGGTGTGGGTACCTCCGGTTCCAATGAGAGCTTCACCGCTCAGGTTGGCTATGCCGGTAATAACTGGGGTGCTGCTGTTGCTTATAACTATGGCAATGGCACTTCCATTCCTGCGGGAACTCCGCTCGCTAGTTTCGGCAACGCTAATGGTTTCGACTATGGCCTGGAAGGTGTTACCAGTAACACCATCGGCCTGAGCGCCTACTGGCAGCCCTCCGAATCTGGTTGGGTTCCCTCGATCAGCACCGGTTGGGGTATCACTGGACTGGGCGGCAACCTCGGCGTTGACGGTCAGCGAGTCGACATGAGCGGCACCCGCATCCAGTCTTGGTATGTGGGTCTCCAGTGGGATGATGCGTTCGTCAAGGGCAACGCCCTCGGCATGGCTGTAGGCCAGTCCCCCTTCATTACCCAGAATCCCACCGATCAGGGTGGTACCCCCAACGACGGCAACTACGCCTGGGAGTGGTGGTATAAGTTCCAGGTCACCGACAACATCAGTGTGACCCCTGCCCTTTACTACCTGAGCCAGACCGCTGGTCAGATCGGTAAAGTTGGCGACAATTCGGTCAACAACTTCGGTGGCATCGTCAAGACCACCTTCAAGTTCTGATCGGTTGATTGCAGTAGGGCTCTACTCCTCACACATTTGAGTCCTTTCTGCTTCTTTCGCATCAGCTTCTGTTCCTTTCAAGCCCCGGTTCTTGCCGGGGCTTTTTGCTGCGATGACATGTGCTGTGGGATACAGCGTTGCGTAGTTGCGGCGAATTGCGGCGCTGGCGCTGGTGGGTATTGTTAAAACGCTCGTGTATCGAGCTCCCTCAATTGGTGTGAGGACCATGAAACTGTTCCAGAAGCTTCTTCTGGCGCCTGCTGCCCTGGGCCTGATGGCTCCTGTGGCTGCTTCCGCTGCAGAACTCAACATTGCTGGCGTGAGCCAGTACGGCTCTGAGGAGCAGGTGACTTCGATCACCCAGTTCTCTGATGTGCAGCCCACCGACTGGGCTTATCAGGCACTGAGCAACCTGATCGAGCGCTATGGCTGTGTGGCCGGCTACCCCAACGGCACCTACCGCGGCAGCCGTGCGATGACCCGCTATGAAGCGGCCGCCCTGCTGAATGCCTGTCTCGATCGCGTCACTGAAGTGACCGACGAGCTGAAGCGCCTGATGGCTGAGTTCGAGAAGGAACTCGCCGTGCTGAAGGGCCGCGTGGATGGCCTCGAGGCCAAGGTTGCTGAGCTGGAAGCCACCCAGTTCTCCACCACCACCAAGCTGCGTGGTGAAGCCACCTTTGACGTTGGCGCTTACACCTACGGCGGTTCCTACAACCGTGGTAACGCCAATACCGGGCCTGGCCTGAAAGACGACGCGGCTCTTCTCAGCGCGTTGACGTTCAACTATGACGTTCGTCTGAACTTCGACACCAGCTTCACCGGCAAGGACTTGCTGCGCACCCGCCTCCGCGCTGGCAACGGTAAAGCCTCTGCTTTTGATGGTGGTCAGTACCGCTCCACCAAGCTGGATAAGCCTTTTGAGTCGAGCGCTGGCCCCAACATTGTTGAGCTGGATCGTCTTTATTACACCTTCCCGGTGGGTCAAGAGCTGAAGACCACCATCGGCGCCCGTGTTCGTAACACCGAGATGCTGGCCATCAGGCCCTCGGTTTACGATTCAAACCTGAGTGATTTCCTGTACGGCACCTTCGGTACTTCTGGGGTTTACAACAAGGAAACCGGTGCTGGTGCAGGCCTGGTTTGGAAGCAAAAAGTCAAAAAAGGCAATCCTTATCTGGCGGCTGCGATTAACTACGTGGCTAAGAACGCCCAGAACGGTGATCCCGCTGCTGGCGGTGTGATGACCGATAACAGCGCCGGTTCCTTCTTGGCACAGATCGGTGGTGCAGGTCAAAACTGGGGCCTGACTGGTGCCTACCGTTACGGCCAGTGCGGCACTGACATCCGTTCCGGCACGCAGTACACCTACGCCGCTTCGCGTACCTCCTGCGGTACTATTCGGGATGCGGGTGGTGAAAGTGCTGCTACCAACAGCTTTGCCCTCAACGGTTATTGGCAGCCCACTCAGAGCGGCTGGGTGCCTTCGATCAGTGCTGGCTGGGGTATCACAACCTTCACCAATGGCTATGACGTGGCCATCAACACCAAGAATGCGCAGTCTTGGATGGTTGGCCTGCAGTGGGAGGATGTGTTCGTGAAGGGCAACTCCGCTGGTATGGGTGTCGGCCAGGCTCCCTTCACTACCTCCACCTTTGACGGCAGCACCCCCTTCGACGGCAACTACACCTGGGAATGGTGGTACAACTTCCAGGTGTCCGACAACATCAGCGTGACTCCCGCGCTGCTGTATCAGAGCCGTCCTGCTGGCCAGAACACCCCCAAGGGCGAAACCTTCAATGCCTTCGGTGGTGTGATTCAGGTGGGCTTCAAATTCTGATCGTCTGATCAGTTCACTCCTCACGCGCCTCCTCGCGCACACTCACACATCAAAAAACTCGAGCCTCCCGTTTCGGCGGGAGGCTTTTTCATTGCTCTGGTCACTGATCCATGAAGCGGCAGAGAGCGAGGATGGCGGTCGCCTTTGCCTGCCCTTGCCCAGGTCTTCCTCGTCTCGCGATCCCTATCAGGTGCTCGGTGTGGCCGCCTCTGCCAGTGCGGTGGAGATCAAGGCGGCCTATCGCGCCTTGGTGAAGCGCCATCACCCCGATGCCGGGGGCGATGAGCATCGGATCTTGGAGCTGAATGCAGCATGGGAAGTGCTCGGCGACGCCGAACGGCGCGCCGCTCACGACCGCGCCCATCCCTCAGTGGCTGCCGGTTCAGCCCGTTCCGCCGCGGCTGGTCGTGCTGCACGTTCGGCAACGGTCCAGGCCGCCCGCGGTGATGCCGAGCTGCTCGCCTGGCTGCAGCAGGTGTACGCGCCCATCGATCGGCTGCTGGCCCAGGTGATCAACCCTTTCCCGGCCCAGCTGCGCGCCCTCTCCGCTGATCCCTACGACGATCAGTTGATGGAGGCTTTCTGCGACTTCCTCGAGCAGAGCCAGGAACGCATGGAGAAGGTGGAAGCGCTGTATCGCTCCATGGCGGCGCCGGCCTCAGCCCACGGCTTCAGCCTCAGCGTGTATCACTGCCTCTCTCAGGTGCAGGACGCGCTCACGGAACTGGAGCGCTACACCATGGGCTACGTGGATAGTTATCTGCGCGACGGCCGCGAGATGTTGCGCGAAGCCAAGCAGCGCCGCACGCGCCTGCACGAAGAGCGGCGCCGTTTGGAGCTCTAAAAGCTCTCCAGCTGGTCGACCCGCAGCCACACATCCGGCACCGGCCGGCGGAACCGCAGCTGGGCGTAATCGCCTTTGATCACCAGCACTTCAGCCGGGCCTTCAAAGATGTAGTCCGGCACCACGGCATCGCTGGCCTGGGCTTCGAGGCTGTTGGCGTAGGCGCTGCGGTTCACCCGCACCAGGTTGCCTTTCTTGATGGTGCTCTTGGCGGCGGCCTCGGGTGCTGCCGCGGGCGTTTGTGCCATGGCGCTCTTGCGTGCTGCCAGGCAGGCTAGAGCCCGCTCCGTGCTCCTGGTTTTGTGCCCCCAAGCCTGGCCCTCCTGCTGGTGCTCTTCGGTGGCCTGCTGCTGCTCGCCCTCTTCCTCGACGACATCGCTTCCCAGATCCGCATGCCCGGCATCCTGCTGGTGCTGGTGCTCGGTCTGCTGATCGACAACAACATCAATGCCGGGCCTGATCAGCCGGCGGCGCTGCTCAACCTGGCCCAGGCCGATCAGCTGGCCCAGGTGGCGCTGGTGCTGGTGCTGTTCTTCGGGGGGCTGGCCGCCAACTGGCAGCAGATGCGTCAGGTGCTGGTGCCTTCGATGCGTCTGGCCACGCTCGGCTCCCTGCTCACGGCCGGTGCCCTGGCGGTCGTGGTGCTGCTGGTCCAGAGCCTGCCCCTGCGCCACTACGCCCTGGGGGTGGCGGGTGCTCTGTTCATCGGGGCCATGTTCTGCAGCACGGATGCCTCCGCGGTGCTCACCCTGCTCAGGCCACTGCGGCAGCGCCTGCCCCAGCGCCTGCTCGATCTGCTGGAGTGCGAATCCGGATTCAACGATCCCATCGCGGTGGTGCTGGCCGGTCTGGCCATCGCGTTGCCCCACAGCCAAGACACCGCCATTGCTCCGCTGCTGGTGGAGGTGGTGCGGCAGTTCCTGCTGGGAGCCTTTGTGGGTTTTCTCGGTGGCAAAGCCGCTGAGCTGCTGTTGGGCCGTCGCCGGCATCCCCTCAACCTCAGCCAGGTCACCGTGATGGCCCTGGCGGCCCTGATGCTCGTGGCGGGCGGCAGCAGCCTGGTGGGTGCGAGCCCACTGCTGGCCGCCTATGTGATGGGCCTGGTGCTCGGCAACAGCGAAGAGGTGGATCAGGAGCAGTTGGAGGCCAGTCAGTCCGGCTTCGCCAAGCTGGCGGAGCTGATGCTGTTTCTCTGCCTCGGCCTGGTGGTGCAACCCACGGACGTGGTCGAGCTGTTGCCCACGGCGCTGTTCCTGCTGGTGGTGCTGTTGCTGGTGCGCTGGTTGGTGGTCACCCTGCTGCTGCTCCGATCGGGCTTCAGCCGGGCCGATTGTCAGTTCACGGCATTGGCGGGATTGCGTGGGGCGGTGCCGGTGGCCATCGCCCTGCAGGCCGCCGCCTCCGACGTGCCCTGGGGGGATGCCATGCCCGCTTTTGCGCTGGCTGTGGTCTTGCTGGGGCTGGTGCTGCAGGGATCGCTGCTCAATCCCGTGGCGCGGCGCCTCGGCCTGGTGGGCAGCACCCATCCCTAGCGTTGGCCGGTGAGCTGGAGCTGAGCGCGTGCGGATTCTGTTGGTGGGATGCAGCGGCTTTGTGGGCCGCGCCCTGGTGCCCGGGTTGCTGGAGGCTGGCCACAGCCTCACCCTGGTGAGCCGTGCGGCCCAACCCCTGCCCGGCGTTCAGCACCCACAGCTGCAGCGGCTCCAGGCCGATCCCGCCAACCCCGCTAACTGGGAGCTGCCCGAGCTCCAGCAAGCCCTCGCTCAGGCGGAGGCGGTGGTGAACCTCGCCGGTGAGCCGATCGCCGAGAAGCGCTGGACCCCCCAGCACCTGAGGCTCCTGAACAGCAGCCGCATCGACACCACCCGCGCTCTGGTGGCCGCTATGGCGGCTCTGCCGGAGGGGCAGCGTCCCGGTGTGCTGATCAATGGCTCCGCCATCGGTTACTACGGCACCAGCAGCAGCCAGGAGTTCACGGAAACCAGCCCTGCTGGCACCGATGTGCTCGGCCGGTTGTGTGTGGCCTGGGAGCAGGAAGCCCACGGCGCTGAAGCGCTCTGCCGCGTGGTGATCCTGCGCATCGGCATTGTGCTGGGCGGCGATGGCGGCGCCCTCGGCAAGATGCTGCCCGTGTTCCGTATGGGCTTCGGCGGCCCCATCGGCGACGGTCAGCAGTGGATGAGCTGGATCTCCCGCAGCGATCTCTGTCAGCTGATCGGCACCGCCCTGGTGGATGACGCCTACAGCGGCGTGTACAACGCTGTCGCTCCGCAGCCCTGCAGCATGGCGGTCTTCGCCGCCACCCTGGGCCGTTGCCTCGGCCGCCCCAGCCTGCTGCCGGTGCCGGGGCCCATCCTGCAGCTGCTGCTCGGTGATGGCGCCAAGGTGGTGCTGGAAGGCCAGAAAGTGTTGCCCCAGCGCCTGCAGCAACAGGGCTTCGCGTTCCGCTACGGAGAGCTCAGCGCTGCACTCGCTTCTGCCACCAATTGATCGCCCACCCGAGCACACCGCTGAGGATGGCGGCTCCCATCAACAGGCCGATCGCCGGAGTGAAGAGCGGCTCCCAGAGCCGCTGAAACCAATCCAGCGGTGTTTCGATGCCGCGGCTGTGGCAGAGCACCGCCACGCCAAACCAGATCGCCCCAGCGATCACCACAAACACATCCACCACCAGCAGTGTGTCGATCCAGCCCTTGAGGCGCTGGCCGACGGGCAGGGGGCTGGTGCTGGGTTCAGCCATCCAGAACGGTGTTGAGATCGGCGGCCATCCTGACGGCCCCGCCGCCGCTTCCGATGCGTTCACGGCCCAGTTGTTGCAGCTCGCGTCGCCAGAGCTGATCGTGCAGCAGTCGCTCGAGCAGCTGCTCCAGCAGCGCGGCCGTGGCGTCGAGCTGTGCATCGCTGCCCGGTTGAGCATCGGCACAGAACACTCCCGGCCCCAGCAGCCGGCGCTGGGCTTCGGCGAAGTTCTCAGTGAATTGAGGTCCTTCACCCACCAGCTGCAGCACCGGTTTGCCCAGCCCCACGCACTGCTCGGCGGCCGTGCCGGTCATCGAGAGGAGCAGATCGCATTGCTGCACCACCGCCGCAAAGCGCCCCCATTCCAACTGCAGCAACAGGGGGCCTCGCTGCAGGCAGCAGCGCTCATCGCCCTCCAGTTGCAGCTTCCAGCCCAGACGGCTGGCCAGGGGCGCCACTTCCTGCGGCGTCAGCTTGCCCACCAGGGCCGCGTGCAGCCCCAGGCGTTGGGCCGGCCGCAGCGGTTCCGGCAGCCGCTCCAGCACCCGCAGCATCAGCTCGAGGTTGTGCAGCGCCTCCGGCAGCCGGCTGCCGGGCAGTAACCCGAGCCGTTGTCGGGGTGTGCCCTGCAGCGGCTGGCTTGGGCTGAGGGCTCCATCGAAGAAGGGATTGCCGAGGAAATGCACCGGCCGCTGCAGCTGGCCGGTGAGATCGGCGGCGGTCAGTGCATCACGGCTGTAAATCGCCTGGGTGCGGCGCTGGCGCAGACAGGGCGCGCAGGGCCAGGGCAGTTGCAGCTTGCCCTCGTAGTGGCTGGAGTAGGCCACCAGGTAGGTGGCGCTGGGCCGGCCGCTCAGCCAGGCCGCGATCACGGGGATCACATCGCCCACCACCAGGATCAGCCGGTAGCGGCGCGCGATGCGCAGCAGCAGCAGCAGACGGCTGAGCAGATACAGGATCTGCCCCTGCACCACTTCCGTGATGCGACCCATCAGGCTGGTGTAGCCCAGTCCCCCGGTGCTGTACTCGCGGGTGCGGCCGCGCACGAGGATTCCCGCCTGGCGGTAGGCGCGGCCGTGACCGACCAGGGGCAGGGCTTCCACGGCCAGCCCGCGCTGCTGCAGGGCCTGGCCGATCAGCGCACCGCTGAGGTCTTCTCCATGGCCGTTGCTCAGCAGCAGGATTGGCCGGGCATCGCTGCCGGGCGGGTTCAACCCTTGAGCCAAGCCTGCACCTTCTGCAGGGCCTGCCAGTCGGGACGGCGAGCCAGGCCATCAGCGATCGAGCCATCCAGCTCTTCGGCCAGCTCCGGTGCCATCGCCCGCACGCGGATCACCCATTCGATGTGCTCGCGCACGCCCTTGGCGTTGGTCTCCAGCATCGCCAGGCTGAGGTTGATGCGGGCCTGGGGGTCCTGGGGGTTGAGCTTCACGGCGTTGCGGGCCGAGCGCAGGGCCGCCTGGGGCTGGTTGTCGAGCAGCTGCAGCCAGGCCAGGCAGGTCCAGCCTGCCGACAGCCGCGGCTCCTGGTGGGTGATCGTGAGGAAGCTGTCGATCACCTCCGGCAGCGGTGCACCCTCCTGGTAGCGCTGTAGGGCCTGCTCAAACAGTGAGGGGGCTTCGGCGACGGCGTCGGTCATGGGGTGGCAGCAGGCCTGGTCGTGCCCTCAGATTCGCACCCGGGCGGCTCAGGCCATGGCTCACACCGCAAACGAGCTGCCGCAGCCACAGGTCTGGGTGGCGTTCGGGTTGGTGAAGTTGAAGCCCCCGCCGATCAGGGCGCTGGAGAAATCCAGCTGCATTCCATAGATGTAGAGCAGGCTCTTGGGATCGCTCACCACCGTGAAGCTGGGGGCGCCGGCCGGTTCGTAGATGTAGCGCTCATCGTCGGCCTGGATCTCGGAGGCATCGATGAAATCCATCGTGTAGCTCATGCCGCTGCAGCCGCCGGAGCGCACGCCCACCCGCAGCACCTTGCCGTCGCCCTGGGCCGGAAGCAGCGTGGCCAGCTGCTTCATCGCCGATTCGGTGATCAGGAGGCCCTTGCCGTCGCGGCCGGTGTGGGTGGCCTGCGCCGGTTCGGCGGCGACTGTTGTGGTGGCGGACTCGCTGATCATCGGAAGGCCCTGGCCTGATCACCCCATCGTATGGAGCGCAACCCACACCTGCCGCTCCGGTGGGCGTCTCCAAAGAGTCGTGCCCATTCCGTGGGAGCAGCAGGTGCGCGTCGCCATCGTGGGTTCGGGATTGGCGGGTCTTGCGGCTGCCGTGGATCTGGTGGATGACGGCCATCAGGTGGATCTGTATGAGGCCCGGCCGGTCATGGGCGGCAAGGTGGGCAGCTGGGTGGATGAAGGCGGCAACCACATCGAGCTGGGGCTGCACGTGTTCTTCTTCAACTACGCCAACCTCTTTGCCCTGCTGCGCAAGGTGGGAGCAATCGACAACCTGCTCCCCAAAGACCACACCCATCTCTTCGTGAACGCCGGCGGCGACCTGCGCGAGCTGGATTTCCGCTTTGCCCTCGGCGCCCCTTTCAAC
>JBDKGF010000034.1:0-3787 GCA_039798305.1 Cyanobacteriota bacterium | reverse complement strand
GCAGCGCAGCGATGCTCAGACTCAGGCCCTGGCCTGGCTGGGGGAACGGTTGCAGCACCTGGAAGCCACCCGCCATCTGGCCCTGGGCGAGAACAACACCCTGCTGCAGGTGATCGAGCCGCTGAGCAGTGAGGCCCGCGAGGAACAGCAGCAGATCGAACGGCAGCTTCAGGAGCTCCAGCTGGCCATGGCGGATGTGATGCAGCTGGCCGTGGGCGGGATCCTCACCCGGCTGGATCGCAGCGATGTACCCCAGCAGCTCGCCGATCTGGCCCTGGTGCTCTCCCTGACGGAGAGCACCGGCGCCATCCGGCATCTGCCCGAGGGCGTGGCTGACGCCGCCCGGGAACTGCGGCTCCAGCAGAGCCGCGACTTTGATCTCAACCGCTCGTTCGAAACCCTGCGGGACCATCGCACGGCGCTGGAGCCGGTGCTTCAGCCGGTCGGCGAGAGCTGGCAGCTGGCCTACAGCGAACTGCTGTTCCGACTGCCCAGGGAACTGGAGGGCTCGATCAGCGTGCAGGAACTAGTCCTGGCGCTGGAGCGGAACCAGAACATCCACCTGCTCGATCAGCTGATGCTGCGGCGGGCTATCGCCCTGCTGCACGAACCGGAGTACGCGGATCAGCGGCTGGGGGTGAACATCTCAGCGGTGAGCTTCGGGTCGGATCAGCACATCCAGGCCCTGTTCGCCCAGCTGCGCTCGCTGCCGGAGGCGGTGCGCCGCCGGCTCGTGCTGGAAGTGACCGAGACGGCGCTGATCAATCGGCCTGAACTGTGGGAGCAGCGACTGCAGCAGCTGCGTGATTTCGGCGTTCGCATCGCCATCGACGACTTCGGTGTGGGCTATGCCTCCATCGCCTACCTCTTTCAGTTCAAGCCCGACTTTCTCAAGCTCGACCTCAGCTACAGCCAACGACTGGGCGACGCCAACGTGGATGCCCTGGTGAGCTTTCTCCTGCGTTACAGCGAGCTCAACCACTGCGGCCTGATCCTTGAGGGCATCGAAACCAACGAACAGCTCAGCTACTGGCAGCAGCGCGGCGTACGCCTGTTCCAGGGCTACCTGTTCCGGGGCCTCACCACCGGCTGAAGCACCGGAACTCAGGGGGCGTACCAGAACGCACAGCGGCGCTGCTGCGGCTCCAGCTCCCAGCCCTGGGCGCCATAGAACTCCACCACGCCGGGATCGGCGAACAGAGTCACCCGCTCCACCTGCTGGTCACGCAGCAGATCGATCACGTAACGCATCAGCTGCTTACCCAGGCCCACTCCCTGATACAGGGGGTGCACCGCCACATCCCACACGGTGGCCTCGATCACGCCATCTCCGGTGCAGCGCGCAAAGCCCACCAAGCGGGGCAAGCGCGGATCGTGACGCCACAACCCCACCACCAGCAGGCTGTTCTCCAGGGCCTTGCGCACACGCCGCAGGGGGCGGCGGCTCCAGCCCACCGCATCACACAGCTGCTCCAGCTCGTAAAGATCGATCTCGCGCTGGGTGCTCAGCACCAGGCTCAGCTGAGGATTCGGCGTGGGGCACAGCCGGTGGCCCTGCCCGTAGAGGACATCAAGCTCGGTAGGGGGGGAGCTAAGCATTGGCATGATCCTCTCCCACTCTGGCCAAAGCTGATGCAGGCTGGAGACCCTTCAACCACCGGAAGCCCCCTGGAGCGCTCCCCCTTACTGGTGTGTGTGCACGGCTGGCTGCTTTCAGGCCGGCTGTGGCAGCCCCTCACCGAAGCGCTCCGCCCCGATTGGGAGTGCTGGACTCCGGACCTCCCGGGCTTCGGCGGCCAGCCGCGGCCGCGGGGCCTCCAGCCCAGCCTGGCCAGCTATGGCCGCTGGTTGGCCGCTGCAGCCCGCGAGCAGGCCGGTGAGCGCCCGCTGGTGCTGGTGGGTCACTCCCTCGGTGGCAGCCTGGTGGTGCATGCCGCACCCCATCTCGGCTCCCAGCTGGCGGGCGTGGTGCAGGTGGCCTCGGGCGGCGGCGTGTTTCAGCCGCGGCCCTTCCGCATGGTGCGCCGTGGTGGAGCCGCCTTCCTGCGCTGGCGGCCGGGCTGGCTGGCCCAGCTGCCCGGCACCGATGCCATCCGCAGCCCGCTGGTGGCGGAGCTGCGCGCCGCCCGCGGCCTGCTGGCCTCGAGCATGCAACGCGGTGCCGTGCGCCAGTTGCCGGGCCTGGTCGCGCAGCTGCAGGTGCCCAGCCTGTGGCTGGTGGGCAGCCGCGACACCGTGATGGAACCCCGCTACGTGCGCCATCTGGCCGGCTACAGCCCCGAGCATCAGGTGGAGGTGCTGGAGGGAGAGGGGCATCTGCCGATGCGCACGGCTCCGGGCACCCTCGCCGCCCTGATCAGCCACTGGCTGAAGGAGCAGGGCTGGCCGCCTCGATCGCTCGAGGTTCAGAGCCTGGCCAGCCCGCGCTCCTGGAGTTCAGCCAGCTGCGCGTAGAGACCACCGGCAGCCCGCAGGGCGGTGTGGCTGCCCTGCTCGATCAGCCGGCCCCGCTGCAGCACCAGGATGCGATCAGCCGCTTCCACGGTGGCCAGGCGGTGAGCGATCACGATGGCCGTGCGATCACGCAGCAGCCGATCGAGATCGCGCTGGAGGGTGGCTTCGGTGGAGGGATCGAGGAAGGCGGTGGCTTCATCCATCACCAGCACCGAAGGATCGCGGATGGCCACGCGGGCCACCGCCAACAGCTGCCGTTCACCGGAGGAGAGATTGCCGCCGCGCTCGCGCAGTTCCGTATCGAGCCCCTGAGGGAGGCGTTGCAACAGCGGCTCGAGGCCCAGGTCACGGCAGAGACGCTGCAGGTCCACGTCACTGATCGCCGCATCGAGGCGAAGGTTGTCAGCCACGTTGCCGCTGAACAGAAAGGTGTCCTGCAGCACCACCCCAAGCCGCTGACGCAGCGTGGGGATCGGCAGTTCGCGGATGTCGATGCCATCCAGAAGGATGCGGCCCTGCTGCGGTTCATAGAGGCGGCAGAGCAGGCGGATCACCGTGCTCTTACCCGAACCGGTGGGCCCGACCAGGGCCACATGCTCGCCCGGTGCGATGCGGAAAGAGAGGTTGCTGAGGATCGGATCGTCGGAGCGGTAGGCGAACGACACGTTGTCGAACACCACCTCGCCGGCACTGCTGCGCTCACGGCCGCTCACCACAGCCGCTGCAGAGCGCTGCTCCTGGGGCAGTTCCTGGATCTCGATCGGCTCCTCCATCAGCTCGCCGATGCGCTCCACCGCGGTGAGGCCGCCCTGAATCTGGGTGAAGCGTTCCGCCAGCTGACGCAGCGGATCAAACAGGCGCTGGGAATAAAGGATGAAGGTGGTGAGGGTGCCTAGGCCCATGGCTCCGGCGGTCACCATCCAGCCCCCAAGCGCCAGCACCAGAGCGATCGCCCCGAGCGACACCCACTCGATCAGAGCGGAGATGGCCGAGTCGTAGAAGATCGTGCCGTTCACCGCCTGGCGGTAGGCCTCGGTGGTTTTGGCGAAGCGGGCGGAGTTGTAGGCCTCGCGGCGGAACATCTGCACCACCTCGAGCCCCTGCAGGTTTTCCTGCAGATCGGCATTGAGCTGACTGAGCTCCTCGCGCACCCGGTAGTTGGCCTTGCGGTAGCGGCGCTGCAGCCAGAGCATGGTGAGCGTGACCGGCACCTGCGAGGCGAGCAGCAACACGCCCAGCCGCGGTTCGATCGCGATCATCGTGGCGGCGATCACCAGCAGGGTGACCAGATCCGCCAGCAGGCCCACCGCGCCGCTGCCGAACACCTCGGCCA
>JBDKGF010000033.1:0-3504 GCA_039798305.1 Cyanobacteriota bacterium | reverse complement strand
CGATCGAGCTTGGCGCGACCGATGCCACTCACACCACCCAGGGCTGCCAGGCAGTCCGGGCGGGCAGCGGCGAGCTCCACCAGGGTGCGGTCGTGGAACACCACATACGGAGGCACGCCCTGTTCGCGGGCCTGCTCACGCCGCCATGTCTTGAGGGCGGCAAGCAGGGGATCGTCAGCACTCACCGAGGCCACTGCCGCTCCAGCGCTCGCAGCGGCACGCCCTCGTCTTTGCTCTCTGACAGGTGGCGGCAGCACCAGGGCCAGCTCCTGCTCGCCCCTCAGCAAGGGCTGCACCTGTTCCGGTGGTCCGAAGCAGAGCCCTCCCTTGGCCTCCGCCGGCGACACCAGCACCCCCAGGTTCACCAGCTGGCGCAGCAGCGCCCGCCACTGACCACGGTCGAGCTCCTTGCCGATGCCGTACACGCTCAGCTGGTCATGGCCGAAGTTGCGGATCTTTTCTGTGTTGCCGCCAAGCAGCACATCCACCACGTGCGCTGCGCCGAAACGCTGGCCCGTGCGATACACCGCAGATAAGGCTTTCTGGGCTGCCACGCGGCAGTCGCTGCGCTGCTGTGGTTCGAGGCAGCCATCGCAGTTGTTGCACGGTTCGGCCAGGGTCTCCCCGAAATGGCGCAGCAGCACCTGGCGCCGGCAGCCGCTCGCTTCGCTGAAGCCGATCAGGGCTTCGAGCTTGCCGTGCTCGATCCGTTTCTGCTCCTCACTGGCACCGGACTCATCGATGAAGCGGCGCAATTGCGGGATGTCACCGGCGCCATGGGCCATCCAGGCCACCGCGGGCAGGCCATCGCGCCCGGCCCGGCCCGTTTCCTGGTAGTAGGCCTCCAGGCTCTTGGGCAGATCCACGTGGGCCACGAAGCGCACGTCGGGCTTATCGATCCCCATCCCGAAGGCGATCGTGGCCACCACCACAACGCCGCTGCCCAGGCGGAAGCGTTGCAGCGCCTGACGCCGTGCTTCCGCCTCCATCCCCGCGTGATACGCGATGGTGTCGTAACCGGCTGCCCGCAGCTCCGCTGCCACCCGATCCACCCGGCTGCGGGAGCGGGCATACACGATGCCGCATTCACCGCGGTGCTCCTCCAGGAATTGCAGCAGCTGGCTGTTGCCGCTCTGTTTCTGGCGCAGCAGGTAGCGAATGTTGGGGCGATCGAAGCTGGCCAGGAACACCTCGCCCTCCAGCAGCCGCAGCCGTTCGCGGATGTCGGCCTGGGTGCGCGGGTCGGCGGTGGCGGTGAGGGCCAGCCGCGGCACCTGTGGAAACCGTTCGGCCAGCTGATCGAGCTGGCGGTATTCGGGGCGGAAATCGTGGCCCCATTGCGAAACGCAGTGGGCTTCATCAATGGCGAACAGTGCCAGCGGGGTGCCGCCCAGGCGTTCCAGCAGATCTCCGCTGAGCAGTCGTTCCGGTGAGACGTAGAGCAGATCGAGCTGCCCGGCGTTCAGCTGCCGCCACACCTGCTGGCTCTCTTCGCCGTCGAGGCCCGAGTGCAGAGCGGCGGCCGCGATGCCCAGCTGCTGCAGCGCCTCCACCTGGTCCTGCATCAGGGCGATCAGCGGCGAGATCACCACCGCCAGGCCGGGCCGGCAAAGCGCTGGCACCTGATAGCAGAGCGATTTGCCGCCGCCCGTGGGCATCAGCACCAGTCCGGAGCCGCCGGCGATCACATGCCGCACGATCGCCTCCTGGGGGCCGCGGAAGCTGGCGTAGCCGAACACCCGTTCCAGCACCTCCATTGGGTCGCTGCTCACGCTGCTCAGCGCAGCTGGGCTGCTCAACATCGGGTGACGGGCAGGTCGGATTGGATCTTCCACAATGGCGCGATCACGGCTGGCTGCATGTCTGAGCCTTCCCCCCGCAACGGGGCTGCATCCGCAACCGCCTGGGGCTTTCTGGCGCCGGGGCTGGCATTGATCAGCCTGTCGGTGCTGATCCCAGCGGCCATGGCCCTGGTGATGAGCTTCACCCAGAGCGGCCTGGATGTGAGTGAGCCGCTGCAGTTCGTGGGGCTGGCCAACATCCGTCGTCTGCTGAGCGACCCGATGTTCTTCAAGGTGCTCGGCACCACGCTGCTCTACCTGGTGGGTGTGGTGCCGCCGGTGGTGCTCGGTTCGCTGGCCCTCGCGGTGCTCGTGAACCGCCAGTTGCCGGGGATCCATTGGTTTCGGGCCGCCTTCTACACGCCGGTGCTCGTGTCGATCGTGGTGGCAGCCATCGCCTTCCGCTGGCTCTATGCCGAAACGGGGCTGATCAATGGTTGGCTCAGCGCGCTATTGCGCGACGGCTGGCTCAGCGCGCTCTTTCCAGGCGGCTTCCAGCCGATCGGCTTTCTCACCAATCCGCTGCTGGCGCTGCCCTCGGTGATGGTGGTGACCCTCTGGAAGGGCCTCGGTTACTACATGGTGATCTTTCTGGCGGGTCTGCAGGGCATCAGCACCGATCTCTATGAGGCCGCTGAGCTCGATGGCAGTGAGGGATGGCGTAAGCACCTCGACATCACCCTGCCGCTGCTGCGCCCCTACGTGACCCTGGTGGCAGTGATCTCCGCCATCGCTGCCACCAAGGTGTTCGAGGAGGTGTATCTGATGACCCAGGGCGGGCCGGCTGATGCCACCAAAACCCTGGTGTATTACGTCTATGACCAGGCCTTCGCGGAACTGGAGATCAGCTACGCCTGCACGGTGGGGCTGGCTCTGTTCGTGATCGTGCTGCTGCTCAGCCTGGTGCGCTTCGCCTTCGCCGGCGACAAAGGTTTCAGCTGAACGCCCGCACTCACGGCTCCGGCCGGGTGGATGCGACATTGATCTATTGACCACGCGCATTGATGGGCCCAGCCACCTCGATCGGAATCGTGGGTGGCGGCCAGCTGGCCTGGATGCTGGCGGAAGCCGCCCGCCGCCGCGGGGTTGAGCTGCACGTGCAGACCCCTGGCGCTCAGGATCCGGCCGTTGCCCTGTCCACCAGCGTGGTGCTGGCCGAGGTGCGCGATGTGGCGGCCACCCGTGAACTGGCCAGCCGCTGCAGCGCCATCAGCTTTGAGAACGAGTGGGTGGATCTTGAGGGCCTGAAGGCCCTGGCGGCGGAGCGTGTTCCGTTTGTGCCTGATCTCGACGCCCTGCGGCCGCTGGTGTGCAAGCGCAGTCAGCGCGAGCTGTTGAATCGCTTCAACCTGCCCTCACCGGCCTGGTTCCCGCTGGATCGTGTGCAGGAGTCCCCCGAGTTGCCTCCTGAGGGGGAGACGCCCAAGGCTTCTTCAGCCCCGTTGCTGGCTGATCCGGCACCACAGCTTCCTCAGGGTTTCGCCTACCCGCTGATGGCCAAGGCGGCCAGTGGTGGATACGACGGCAAGGGCACCGCTGTGTTGCGCAGCGATGCCGATCTGGAGGCCCTGCTCGAGCGTGTGGATCCCACCAACTGGATCGTTGAGGAGTTCGTGGCCTTCGACCTGGAGTTGGCGGTGGTGGCTGCCCGTGATCAGATGGG
>JBDKGF010000032.1:0-4721 GCA_039798305.1 Cyanobacteriota bacterium | reverse complement strand
CCGTGCAGCGGGTGATCAGCCTGGGAGGCGGTGCCCGCAATCCGCAGTGGCGGGCCCTGCGCCAGCGCCTCCTGGGGCGCCCAGTGATCAACCGCCCGCAGTGCACGGCGGCCCAGGGCATGGCCAGACTGGCCCTCTCCGCTGTCACTGCTCGATGAACGCTCGCCTGCGCGACTGGTTGGCCATGGCGCTGTTCGTGGTGCTCGCCGGCTACGTGGCCTTTTCCGGTGTGCGCTTGGCCTTGCTGCTGTGGCAGCGCTTCGGTGTGGCCTGAGCCCCCAGAATCGGGCCCTGCTCCACCCCTACGCCGCCCATGGCCGCCGATCCCCTCACCAGCGCCGTCAGCGAGCGCATCTGCAAGCACATGAACGACGATCACGCGGAGGCGGTGCTGGCCTACGCGCGTCATTACGGCGGTGTGGAGGCTCCTCAGCAGGCCCGCATGGTGGCGGTGCGACCTGAAGCGATGGAACTGGAGGTGGATGGTGAGCGCCTCGCTGTGGCCTTCGATCACACCCTCAGCGACAGCGAAGACGCCCATCGCACTCTGGTGGCGATGCTGCGGGCCATGCCTCAGGCCTGAGACGGCCCCGCCGCTGCTTCGAGCGGAATGCTCCTGCCAGAAGCATCAGCGCGCTCATGTGGTCCACCTTCTGGCGCCAGGGCCTCGATCTGATCAGTGCAGCCCGCTGCAGCGCCTGCGGCGGTGCCTGTGATGGCAGCGGCCCTGGCCCCCTCTGCGCCCGCTGCCTCGATGAGCTCGCCCTGCCGGAGGGTGGTGTGCAGGGTGATCAGCCGCTCCTCTGGTGCGCTCTGGCTCTCTACGCCGGCCCGCTGCGGGTTCTGTTGCTGCGCCAGCGCCCCACGCCGGATGCGGCCTTGATCGCTGCCCTGGCCGCTCGCCTGCACAGCTGTTGCGCTTCGGTGTTGCGAGGGGCGTTGGTGGTGCCGGTGCCCAGCTGGAAGCGCGCTGGTAATCCCTTGCCGCTGCTTCTGGCCCGGGCCCTGGTGGCTGCTTCCTCGGGTCGGGCCCGGCTGGCGCCCCAGCTGCTGCAGCGGAGCCGCCCCACCCTGGGTCAGCACCATCTCAGCCGCAGTCTGCGCGCCCGCAATCTTCACAACGCCTTCACGGCCCAGGCCTGCGTTGACCAGCCGGCCCGGCCCCTGTGGCTGGTGGACGACATCCTCACCACAGGCGCCACCGCCTGCAGCGCAGCTCAGGCTCTCCATGCCGCCGGCCATGCGGTTCAGGGCCTGCTTGCCCTGGCCAGAACGCCGAGGGCCGCCCCTCGGTGATCTAGTATCCGCTGGTCGCCACGGCGACGGGCCGGGATAGCTCAGTTGGTAGAGCAGGCGATTGAAAATCGCCGTGTCCCCAGTTCAAATCTGGGTCCTGGCATTGCAAGAGCGCTCCGTTGGCGCCTTGAAACCAACGGCGGCGGAGTTCCCCATGCCTCTTCCGATTCCGGATAAGCCGGGTCAGCTGTTCGACAATGCCGACAGCTTCGCCATGGTGTTCGATACCGCCTGGAATCAGCTGCTCCGCCAAGCCGAGACAGCAGCCCTGAGCCGCGATGAGAAGAAGCAGCGGGCTCTCCAGGCCTGCGGCGAGCATCCCTTCATGCTCAGCAACCCCGCCATGGCTGACCAGGTGGCTGATTTCCGCATCCGCCTGCTGGGGCTCTGAGCCGTTCCCCATAGGATCCGGCCCAATCCCTGCCAACAGCGATGTCCAGCCCCCTTGCTCGTCTGCTGCGCCAGCTGAGCGCTGGTTTCAGCAATCAGCAGCAGGCCTTCGACAACCCGCCGCTTTACGCCCACATCCTGGTGAAGTTCCGGCCGCTGCCGCAGCTGGAGCCGGGATCGCTGCTGCTGGATCAGTCGTACGCCATCAACCCCGCTGCGCCTTATCGCCTGCGTGTGCTTCGGGCCGAGCAACGCGGCGGTGAGCTGTGGATCACGAATCAGGCCATCGCTGATGAGCAGCGGTTCTGGGGTGCAGTGGATGATCCCGGCAAACGCGCCTTGATCAGCGCCGCTGATCTCAAGCCTCTGGAGGGCTGTGCCTATGTGGTGCGCGAAACCGCCGATGGCTTCATCGGTGAGGTGGAGCCCGGCTGCCGCTGCATGGTGGAGCGCAAAGGGGCGCTCTCTTATCTGGTCAGCAGCTTTGAGCTCAGCGGCCGCGGCATGCGCACGATCGACCGTGGTCACGACCCCACCACCCACGAACAGCTGTGGGGATCGTTGGCGGGGCCCTTTGAGTTCGAGCGCACTGACGATTACAGCCACGAACTGCCGCCTGATTGGCTGGCGGCCTGACCGGGCGCCCGCCAGCGACGTGCGCCGGCGAGGTAAAGCTGTGTAAGGGGTGAGAGGTTTGGCGGCGTGCCATCGATAGCTTCGCCGCTGGTTTTTTCTCCTGCCATGGCTCTCCCGCTGCTGGCCACCAAGCCGATCACCCAGAACACCCGGGTGAATAACTTCTCCATCGGCACCGATGAAGCGCCACGCACTCAGGTGGATGTGGAAGAGCAGATCGAGCGCGCCTATCGCCAGATCTTCTTCCACGCCTTCAAGGTGGATCGCGAGCCGATGCTGGAGATGCAATTCCGCAACGGTGATCTCACCGCCCGCGATTTCGTGCGCGGCCTGCTGCTCTCGCGCAAGTTCCGCGAGGGGTTCTATCGCTGCAACAGCAACTATCGGGTGGTGGAGCAGATCGTGGGCCGTGTGCTCGGCCGCGATGTGCATGGCGATCAGGAGCGCATCGCCTGGTCGATCGTGATCGCCAACAACGGCCTGGAGGGTTTTGTGGATGCCCTGCTCAACTCCCAGGAGTACCTGGAGGCCTTCGGTCTGGAAACCGTGCCCTACCAGCGCTCCCGCGTGCTGGCCGGCCATGCCAAGCCGCAGCTGCCCTTCAACCAGAAAGCACCCCGCTACAACGCTTACTGGCGCGATATGAGCGCCCGCCGTGCGCCCGCCAGCCCGTTTGCCGGGGGTGGTGCCCAGTTCAGCGGTGGACAGATGTCAGCGGCCTGGGTGGGTGGTCAGCCTCCGAAGCTGGCGCAGACCATCTGGCTGGCTACGGCGGCCATCGGCACGCTGGAAGTGTTGCGGGTGGTGCTCACCTCCGCCGGCGCCATGCTCGGCACCGGCTCCGCCGGTTGATGCTCAGGCGTTGAGCTCATCCATGAAGGGCTGTTCCTCGTCCTCCGGGAAGGGGTTCGGCTCCGGCTGAGGCTGCTGCAGCGGATTCACGCTGGCGGCCTTGGCCGCGATGGGCTCATTGAGGAGCTCTTCCAGTCGTGCGATGCGCTCTTCGGTGGCGCTGAGCAGTTCGGCTGAGTCGGTCGTGGAAGGGTTGCTCTGCTGCTGCAACCCTTCCAGTTGCCCTTCCAGCGCAGCGAGCCGTTCCTCCAGGTCCAGCAGGCGCAGGGTGAGGGTTTCACTCACTAGGCTGAGGGCCTGCAGCTGTTCGCTCAGTTGCAGTTGCAATGCGCCAGTGCTGGGGGATGCGCTCGCTGACATGCCTTGGGCCGAAAAGGATCTGGCCGGATGCTACCGATGCCGACCCACACCGCCAGACCTGCGTTTTGTAACGATTCTGAAGGCGCCCTGAGGATGTCATCCAGGACCCATAGGATCCGGCTCTGGCGCCAACTGTGCTGGCAGCCGTTCGGTGCGTCTTCTTCTCCAGGCACGCCCTCTCAAGCAAGCCGTCCAAGCCCGCTTCCCGTAGCCCCATGACCCTCGCCAACGCTGCCTATCTGGGCATCGAGCGTTACGCCAACAATCGCGTCAATGAGAACTGGATGACCGGTTCCTCCGACGACAAGGCTGCGCTCATCCGTGCCGTGTACCAGCAGGTTCTCGGTAACCAGTACGTGATGTCCAGCGAGCGGCTGGAGGGTCCTGAGTCGCTGTTCAAGCGCGGCTATCTGAGCATCCGCGAGTTTGTGCGTCAGGTGGCGAAGAGCGGTCTCTATCGCAAGAAGTTCTTCGAGAGCACCAACCCTTACCGCTTCATCGAGCTCAACTTCAAGCATCTGCTGGGCCGCGCTCCCCAGAACAAAGCGGAGATGCTGCACCACTTCACGATCCTGCAGGAGCAGGGCTACGACGCCGAGATCGACTCCTATCTCGACAGTGCCGAGTACCAGGAGCGCTTCGGTGAGGAAGGCGTGCCTTACCTGCACGGCTGGAACTATTCCGTCGGTCAGCAGGGTCTGCAGTTCTCCTACATGCTGCAGCTGGCCCGTGGTGCTGCCGCCTCTGTGAAGGGCGACATCACCAAGAATCAGTCGCGCCTCAATCCTTCCGTGCACGCTGAGATGCCTGTGCCGGTGGTGAGCCCCAATGCCAAGGGCAACGTGTTCCGCAAGGTGGCCACCGATGGGGTGACCCGCCAGGGTGTGGGCGCTGGCGAAGAAGGCCGCACCTTCCGCGTGGAGATCACCGGCTTCAACAACTACCGCCTGCACAAGCGCAGCAACCGCGTGCGCTTCATCCCCTTCAACAAGCTGCTCGAGTATCAGCAGCAGATCCACCGCGAAGGCGGCCGGATCGCCAGCATCACCCCGGTCAACTGACCGTTTCCTTCGCTCCCTGTTACCCCCGTAGCTCCGATGAAGGTTTCTGCAGGCAACCGCGGCACCAGCTTCAGCAATGACCGCCAGGTGTCGTTCACTATTACCGGTCTGGCCAACAACGACTAC